>VGTA01000323.1 GCA_016874875.1 Deltaproteobacteria bacterium
CGCGCCGAGGGCCTCACCCACGGCTTCGCCGAGCTCCACGAGGCGCACCCGCTGGGCGCGGCGCTCAGCGAGCGCGAGGAGAAGTACGCGGTCTTTAGCCGCTGAGGCGGGCGCGCAGGGGGCGCCACCGCGCGCGCGCTCAGCCCTCGCCCCCCTCCACCGAGTCCTCGCCCCCCTCCACCGAGCTCAACGCCACCCCCGCCGCGGCGCCCACCTCGGCGCGCGCGGCGCGCGCGAGGCGCTGCTCGTCGCGGCGGAGGCGCTCGGCGATCACCCCGAGGGCGCTCTGGCGCTCCGCGCGCCCGAGGCGCGAGATGCGCACCCCCGTCACGTCGAGGCGCACGTAGTCGCCGTCGCGGCGAATCAGCGCCGCGCGCTCCATGGCCTCCACGAGACTCATGAAGTACGGGCGCGCCCCCACGAGCACCAGCCGGCGGAGGTCCCCCAGCAGCAGCGTGATGCCGTCGAGGGCGCTCACCACCTGCTCGAGGTTGCGGGACGTGAGGTGGGTGTCGTCCTCCTGCGAGATGTGCTCGAGGGGGTTGAGGATGTCGAGCGAGGAGCCCTTGGGGCGGCGCGCGGGCGCCGCCGTGGCGCTCGGCGCCGCGGGCGCGGCGCCGCGGCGCGGCTCCACGCCGCTGACCACGCCCTGCGCGCGGCGCAGGAGCTCCGGCTTGACCCCCAGCCCGCCCTGAGCGCGGAACGCCCACTCGGCGTCGAGAATCTGCGAGAGCGTCTCGTCGAATGTGAGCGCGAGCAGCTGCCGCGAGGGGGGCGGGAGCGCCTCGAGGGCGGCGTCGCGGAGGGCGCCCTGCGTCCACATCAAGACCTCGCGCGTGCCCTTGTCGCGCTCCTTGAGCTCCACGCGCGCCGGCTCGCCGCGCGGCGGCTCGCTGAGGAGGGTGAGCAGCAGCTGATGGTAGTCTTGAAAGACGCGCAGCGCGCGCCACTGCTCAAGCGTGAGGGCGCTGAGCGGCGCGCCCGTGTCCGGCGTGGTCATCTCTCACCTCTGCCTCATCGCCGCCACGCCGCGCGCCATCTGCGCGCGGGGGGGGCCTCAGAGCGGCGCACTCTGCCAAAGGCGCGCGCAAAGCTCAAGGGGTTTGTGGTCAAGCGGGGCGCGCAGGCGCGGCGTTAGAGAATCTCGAGGATGCGGAACGCGGGGTCTGGCGAGAGGGCGAGGCGGAAGCCCACGTCGGGCGCCACGCGGCTCGTGGCCAAGAGCGCCTTGCGCCACAGCGGGCGCCCCTCCACGGCGTCCGTGAGGAACGACCCCCCCCGCAGCACCCCAAAGGTGCTCGCCGGGTCGCTCGGCGTGGTCCACTCGCGCACGCCGCCCACCAGGTCCTGCACCCCATAGCACGACGTGTCGGCGCTCATGAGCCCCACGGGGGGCGGCAGGTGGTGGTCCCACACCTCAGGGCCCGCCACGAACCGCGGGTCCCACGCCTCCCCCCACGGGAAGCGCCGCCCGTCCATGCCGCGCGCCGCCTTCTCCCACTCGCTCTCCGTGGGCAGGCGCACCGCGTACTGCAGGCGCAGACTCTGCCACGCGCAGAACGCCTGCGCGTCGTCGTAGCTCACGCCCACCACCGGCGTCTCGGGGCTCCACCCCTGCTCCGTGGGCAGCAGCGGCGCCCCTGCCGGCGACCAGCGCCACAGGGGGGCGCCGTCGCCGCTGCGGCGCGGCTGGCGCGCGCGCGCCTCTAGGGGGCTGCGCTCGGCGAGGGCGGCGAGGAAGTCGAGGTACTCCTGCGACGTGACCGGCGTCTTGCGTAAAAACACATCGGGCAGCGCCAGCTCCGCCGCCGGGGAGGTGGGGTCGTTGGGCGCGCCGCTGCGGAAGGTGCCCGCCGGCACGTGCACGAAGCCGGGGGGCGCCGCCTCGCGGTGGTAGAGCGTCACCGACAGCCGCGTGGTCACCCCCGCGTACACGCGCAGCGCGCTCTCCACCGCCTCCGACTGCCCCGGCAGCGTCGCGCTCAGCACGTACTGCCCCGCCGGCACCTTCTCGAGGAGGAGGGGGCTGCTCTTGAGGGTCTTGGGGCGCGTCTTCTTGAGGCGCCCGCTCTCGCTTACGCACTGCCACAGCTGAATCTCGGCGTTGATGGGGCGCACGTGGATGTAGAGGGCGCCCACGCTCTGCGAGAGCTGCTCGCCCTGCGCGGGGTCAAACGCCTGCAGCCACTGCCCGATCTGCGCCTGCGCGCGGTCGTCGCCCTCCACCACCGCGTTCTCGTAGCGACTCGCCAGGAGCGTGCAGAGCAGCTCGGTGGTGTTGTCCTGCGCGGGGCGCTCGGGGGTGAGGGCGCCGCTAGCCTCGAGGTGCCGGCGCGTCCATTGGTAGTGGGCGAGCTGCTCGCACATCTTGGCGATGAGCGCCTCGCTCTCCTGACGGTAGTGCTTGATCTGGCTCAGCGCCTCCCAGCCCTCGCGCCGCAGCTGCTCGTCGCCGCCGAGCCAGGCGCGCAGGTGCAGCGTCTGCCAGGTGTCGTGCGAGGAGGCGAGGTCCTCTTGGATCTCTTGGTAATAGAAGAGATTCTCCTCTAGCGCCGCCCTCTGCGCCTCCAGCGAGATCAGCGGCTCAAAGGCGCCGCCCCCCTCCCCGAGCCCGCCGTCGAGGAAGGCCTGCACGTCGCGCGCCAGCTCCGCGGCGCTCGGGTAGCGCTGGTCGGCGCTCCGCTCAAGGCACTTGAGGCAGATGCGCTCGAGCTCCTCGGGGATTCGCAGCTCCGGGGCGCGCTCGCGCGGCGGCGTCAGCTCCGCCTGCAGCACCTTACGCACCACCTCGCGGTTGCTCTTGCCCATAAAGGGCGGGTGCAGCGTGATGAAGTGGTAGAGGAGCGCGCCGAGGCCGTAGACGTCGGTGGCGGGGGACACCTGGTCGATCATGCCGAGCGCCTGCTCGGGCGACATGTAGGCGGGGGTGCCGATGATCTGCCCGTGCATCGTCTGCCAGCGCTCCGTGGACGAGCGGCTCGAGCGCACCTCCTGGCCGATGATCTTGCACAGCCCCCAGTCGAGGAGCACCACGTCTCCAAAGTCACCGATCATGACGTTGGAGGGCTTGATGTCGCGGTGGATCACGCCGCGGCTGTGGGCGAACGCCACCGCCTGGCAGAGCTTAAAGAACACCTGCAGCTTGTGGGCGAGGGTGTACTCCTTGACCATGTCGTCGTCGTCGCGCTTGAGGCGCTGGATGAGCTGCTTGAGACTCTGCCCCTCCACGCGGCGCATCACGAACACCACCTCGCCCCGCAGGCGCCCGAGCTCGTAGACGGTGATGATGTTGGGGTGCTGCAGCTGCCCCGTCACCTGCGCCTCCTCCAAGAAGCGCATCCGCACCACGTCCTTGGCGCGGTCGCTGCGGAGCGTCTTGATCGCCACGGGGCGCCCGAGGTGCCTGTCCCAGCCGGCGTCGATGCGCCCCATGGCGCCGTGGGCGATCTCCTCAAAGAGCTCAAAGCGGTCGGTGATGTCGAGCAGCACGCCCGTGAACTCGTCCACGGGGGAGGGACCCTGCGCCGGCTCCGCGGGGGCCTCCTCGGGCTCCTCGTCGGGGTCGGGCTTGGTCATGCGGCTCAGGGTGGGCAGGGCGCGGCGGGCGGGGCTGACGCCGCGCGCGAGGGCGTCCTGGCGCGCCGGCTGCGCCTGGTAGAGGGGCTGCGTGTGGGCGAGGCTCGGCGGGGCGAGCGCCTGCGTGACCTGAGAGATCACCAGCGGCGCGCAGCCCGCCGCCTGCAGCGACAGCGTGAGCGGCTCCCCCGCCCTGGTCCGCGCCGCCACCAGCTCGAGCTGCTGGGCGCTGAGCAGCCCAAGGCGCTGGATGTGTTCGATCTGTCTGCTGTGCTCAAGGCTCATGCTGGCTGCTCACGCTGAGGCGCTCGGTGAGGCTCTCGCGACCTCTGTGTTGAGGTCGCCTCGAGTCACCCGCTCACACTTCACCGCAGAGCGGTGCGCTCCGCAAGTGAATATGAGGGAGCCTGGCCCTGAGGGCGCGAGCGGCGCGAGCGGCACGAGATGGTGATCGCCTCCCGCGCGGGCGCGTGCTATACCTGAGGGCGTTCCCCCCAAGCGACGCGCGCGCGCCCACGCCGCTGAGAGGCCGCTGAGAGATTTATGTCACATCCCTCCATCGAGCTTCAAGTTGAAGTCGAGCTCTTTGAGCGCCTTGAGCGGCGCGCGCAGCTCACGCTCGGGCAGCTCACCGCCCTGCGCCGCCAGGCGCGCCAAGAGCAGCGCAACCTGCTGTTTGTGACCTACGAGGCGGGCCTCGTGGACGACGCCGTCGCCGACGAGCTCGCGCGCGCCCTCCACCTCGACCTCGCGCGCGCCCCCTGGGTGATCGCCCCGCCCCGCCCGCGCGGCTACGTCCCCCTCCAGCAGCGGCGCGCGGAGCGCTCGCTCTCGGAGGGGGAGCACGCGCCTGACGCGGGGGCGGCGGGGGCGGCGGGGGCGGCGGGGGCGGCGAGCCTAGAGCGCTCGCTAGAGCGCGCGGAGGGGGCGCGCCCGCGTATGGGGCACGTCGACATGAACGCCCGCACGCAGGTGGAGATCTCGCTGCCGCAGCACCTCGACGAGCCCGACTGGGAGCAGAAGCGCGCCTTTGGGGCGCAGCACGCGCCGCAGCTGCGCCCGCCCGCGCCGCCCGCGCCGCCCGCGCCGCCCGCGCCGCCCGCGCTCACCCCGCTCCCCTCTCTTGCGCCGGGCGCGCGCCTGAGTCCCGCGCCCCCCGCCCCTCCCCGGCACACCACGGCGCCCACGCCGAGCCGCTTTCGCCCCAGCGACACCGTGCTCACCCCGTCCGGCGCGCTGCCCTTTGAGGCGCTCGACCCGCTGTCCGACGAGGTGGTGACGGAGGTCAGCGCGGAGGGGCGCGCGGAGGGGCGCGCGGAGGGGCGCGCGGAGGGGCGCGCGGAGGCGCGGACGCTGTCGCTCGACATGGGCCCCATCCACGACGCCATCATCGCCGCGCAGG
>VGTA01000324.1 GCA_016874875.1 Deltaproteobacteria bacterium
CTGAGGGCGCTGAGGGCGCTGAGGGCGCTGAGGGCGCTGAGGGCGCTGAGGGCGCTGAGGGCGCTGAGGGCGCTGAGGGCGCTGAGGGCGCTGAGGGCGCTGAGGGCGCTGAGGGCGCTGAGGGCGCTGAGGGCGCGGCGGGCGCGGCGGGCGGGCGCGTGGCGCTGCCGCCGATCCCGGCGCGCCTCGGCCCCTACCGCCTCGAGCGCCTGATCGGGGAGGGCGGCGTCTCGCGCGTCTATTTCGCCCGCGACCTGCACACGGGCGAGGAGGTGGCGGTGAAGCTCCTCCGGCGCCGCCTCCAGGGCGACGGGCAGCTCCGCGCGGTCTTTGAGGCGCAGGGGGCGGCGCTCACGCGAGTGCGGGCGCCCCATTTCGTGGAGACGATCGCCTCGGGGAGCTGCGACTGGGGGCCGTGGTGGGCGATGCGCTGGGTGGCGGGGGTGCCCCTCAGCCGCCTGCTCCAGCAGGGGGTGCAGTGGGGCGCTGAGGGGCTCTACCACCTCACCGCGCAGTGCTGCGAGGCGCTCGCCGGCCTCCACGCCCTCGGCGTCCTGCACGGGGACCTCAAGCCCGACAACATCATCTACACCGGCAACCCCCGCCACCCGCTCGCCGCCACCCTCACGCTGCTCGACCCCTGCCTCGCCATGCCGAGCCCGCTGCGCGAGCGCGCGAGGGGCCTTGAGGGTGAGGAGATGTCCTCGAAGGACGTGACGCCGGTGGAGGGCTGGGCGGCTAGGGCGCAGGAGGGCGGGCGTGTGGTCGAGGGGTGTGTGGGCGAGGGGCGCGCGGCCCTCCTCCCCGTGGCCTCCCCCCTGCCCGCCGCGCCCGCCCACCCCTCAGGGCACCCCTTCATCTTTGGCACCCCCGCCTACATGAGTCCCGAGCACCTGCGCGGCGAGGTGCTCACCCCCGCCGCCGACCTCTACAGCCTCGGCGCGCTCCTCTACGAGCTCACCACCGGCGTGCGCCCCTTCCCCAGCGACCTCGCGCGCGTGCTGCAGGCCAAGCTGCACGGCGCCGTGTCGCCACCCTCGGTGCACCAGCGCCCCTGGCCCTACCCGCCGGCCATCGAGGCGCTCATCATCAACCTCCTCTCGCGGCAGGCGAGCGCGCGCCTGCAGCGGGTGGAGGAGGTGGCGCAGATCATCACCCGCGCGCGCCGCCAGCTCGCCCCGCCGCCCGCGCGCCCCTCGCAGGCGGGCTGGGCGGAGCTCACGGCGCCGGGCGGCATCTCGATGGCGGAGCTGCTGAGCGCCGAGGGAAGGCGCGGCGAGGTGGAGACCACCGACGTGATCAGCGCCCTCCGCCCCGCCACCCCCTCCGGCGAGCGCCTCGCCGAGCGCGCCCCCGAGCCGCTGGCCGCGCGCGCCCCTGAGCCCCTCGCCGCGCGCCCCCCCTGGCTCCACAACCTCCTCTGGCTCCTGCTCGGCGCCCTCGGCGCCCTCGGCGGGCTCTGGGTGGCGCGACAGCTAGGGTGGGCGCTCTAGGGTAGGGGCGGGCGCGCGCGGGGCGGGCGCGCTCAGCGGCGGGGCGCCCCGAGGGGCCACACCGGGTCGGGCACATAGAGCTCCATGGCCGCCCACTCGCGCGGGTGGCGCCCCTCGCGAATCGCCTGGCGGCGCAGCTCCGTGAGGGCGCACATGTAGGCGATGGCGCGCTGCCCCGCCGTAGTCTTGGCGATGAGCTCCACCATCCACCGATCACACAGGTGCGACTCCCAGTGCATGAGCAGCGCCCCCACGCGCACGGCGGAGAGCGCGCCGCAGAGCGCCCCCCCTGCCTCCGTCGCCGGCACCGGCTCGATCAGCGCGAGGCAGTCGACGTCGAGGTCGCACAGCAGCCCGTTGAGGCAGCGCGGCGAGCGCGCCGGCGCGTCAGGGCCGAGGCTGAGCGCGCCCCCCGCCGCCTCAAGGGAGAGGCAGAGCCACTGCGCCCCCCGCACGTCGTGGCGCGCGCGGCGCTCGGGCTGCAGCAGCTCGTGGGGGCTGAGGCACAGCAGCGCGAAGGAGCGCTCGTCGCCCCCGCGCGCGCTGAGGGCGTAGGCGAGCCCCTCCCCGCGCGCGCTCAGCGAGGCGCACACCACCCCTCGGCTCGCGCCGCTCCCCTGCGGCGCGCGCGGGCGCGCCCCGGCGTCCCCCGTGACCCACACGCGCAGCAGCTCAAAGCGCTGCACCAGGTACACCCCCGCCGCGTCCCGCAGAGCGCAGAAGGGCAAGAGGTCGAGGGGGCCGTCGCTAGCGAGGTGCAGCCTGTGCGCGTCCTTGAGCGCCTCCTCGAGGGGCGCCACGAGGAGGGCGTAGAGGCGCGCGGCGCGCTCGTCGGCGCGCGCCTCGTCTCGCGGATCGCGGCTCGACAGCGCCTCGTTGAGCTCCGCCACCAGCGCCGTCAGCTCCCCCTCGGTGACGCTGAGACGCAGCGCGGTGATCTGCCCGTCGTGGCGCACCGCGCAGGCGAGCAGCCAGCCCTGGAACGATTTGTACTCAAGGAGGACCGAGTAAGGCGCCAGCTCCACGGCGCTCGCGCGCGGCGCGTCGTCGCGCCTCAGGAGGAGGTCATAGCGCTGGTAGTGCGCCTCGTCGAGCGCCTGCCCGAGCACCCAGCGGCGATAAAAACCCTCGGCGTGCAGCTCGCGGAGCTCGTGGAGGAGCTCTGGGCTGCTCGCGTGGACAAAGGTGCGCTGCGTGATGTGGCGCAGGGCGTGCGCGAGGTGGTAGGCGGCGCGGGCGAACCCGTGGCGCGCGCAGGCGTCTTGCGCCGCCTCCACCTCCGAGAGAGGGCAGGGGGGGATGAGCAGGTCGAGGGGGCCGGAGAGGTGGTTGAGCGGCCCCCGAGACACGAGCATGGCCACCTCCACGACGTCCGCCTCGAGCTGCGACGCGCGCTCGCGGTCACGCCCGCCCTCCTCCTGTAGCGCGTCGAGGGCGCGGGCGCACTCACACAGATAAGCGATGGCCACCCCGCGCAGCACTGAGCCCTGCCCGCCGCGCTGCGCCTCATTGAGCGCGCGCCGGTGCTCCTCCGCGCGCCGCAGCGCGCGCGCCGCCCGCCCGCCCTCCTCGCGCTCGCCGCTCGCCCGCCCGCCCCCCGGCCGCGCCCGGAGCGCCTCGAGGCGCAGGGCGTGGAGCTCACACAGCGCCACCGCGCTCTTGAGCTCCAGCGCCCGCGCGAACGACGACGCCCGCGGGGGCGCCTCGGGGTCGAGGGCGAGGGAGGAGGTGAGGGCGATGTAGAGCTGCGCCTCGAGGTAGCGCCTGTAGGGGAAGAGGGCGCGCGCGGCCTCGAGCTGCCCGCTCAGCCAGCGCAGCGCCCGCCGCCACGGCTCCGGATTCACGCCCTCCGGCTGCTGGAGCTGGCGCTCGAGGAGCCAGAGGCGGTAGTGGTCGGTCATTGCGTAGAGGGCCTCGAGGGCTAGGTCGGGGCTCACGCCGCCCTGCAGATACGACAGCAGGGCGTCGAGCGGCGCGCTGAGCTGGTCGTCGCCCAAGAACTCGAGGTGGGTGGCGCGGAAGGCGAGCACGTACAGGCGCTGCGCTTGCCCGAGCAGGCCGATGCGCTCGAGGTGCCCGGCGGCGGCGCGCATCACGCGGGGGGCGAGGAGGGGCTGCGAGAGGGACGCGCGGCGCGCCTCCACGAGCGGCTGCTCGAGGAGGTCGAGGGCGGGGCGGTCGTCGCCGAGGGCGCGGTAGATGTCGCTGAGCACGAGCGAGAGGCGGGCGTCGGTCTCGAGGTCGATCAGCGTGCGCCCGGCGGCGAGGCGGGCGCGCACCTCCCCGATGAGCGCCTCGGCGAGGGTGGCGGCCTCGCCCAAGAACTTGAGCCCGAGGCGCTCGCCCCCGCGCTCGTCGAGCAGGAGCGCCGCCTGGCGGGTGTAGAGCTGCACGGTGAGCTCGATTCTGTGATCGAGGGGGCGCCGGAGCTGATTCTGCAGCTGCCGCAGCACGGCGGGGTCGCGCTCCCACAGCAGCAGGCCCGCGAGCCACTCAAACGCCAAGGCGGGCGCCGCGCCCACCGCCCACTCAAAGGCGCTCAGGAGGGTGGGGTAGAGGCTGGCCTCGGAGTAGTGGCCCTGCGCCACCTGCGCGAGGGCGCTCTGCACCTGCGGCGGGGCGAGGGCGCTGCGCCGGTGCTCGCGGTCCACGCCCGCGAGCCAGCCCTTGAGCTCCGCGGGGCGAGGCGCGTGCGCCACGATCAGGTAGAGCGCGAGGCCGGCGTCGGCGGCGGAGAGCTGCGCGAGCGTGTCGGCGGCGGGGGCGTCCTCGAGGCGCAGGTGGGGCGCGCAGAAGGGGTCGGGCGCGTCGGCGAACCGGAGCGCCTGCTCGCGGAGCGCCCACGAGAGCTCCTCCGAGAGCCCCTCCACCGGCGCGCTCAAGAGCGTGAGGACCCGCCGCGCCACCTCCTCGGTGAGGGGCGAGGAGGCGTGCAGCTGCGTAAAGCACTCCCCGAGGCGCACGGCGAGGAAGGCGCTCTGCTGGCCCTTGAGGCTCTCGAGGGCGGCGAGGAGGTGGTTGTAGCAGAGGGCGAGGACGGCGTCGGGGAGCACCGCGAAGTGCTCCTTGTAGCCCTCCCAGAGCGCCTCGGAGTCGCGGAGCGCCTCGGGGATCTTGCCGAGGGCGAGGGCGCTGAGCAGCTGCGACGTGAGTCGCTCTGATTCTTTAACGTTCACCGCGCGCGCCTCCTCGCTCATCGCCGCGCTCCCCGCGCGCCTCGCCCGCCGTGAGGCGCGTCAGCCGCGCGAGCGTCTCGCGCGCCTCCTCGTGGCGGTCGGTGTGCGCCTCGATCTCGTACTTGAGGCGCAGGACGCTGGGGTCCTCAGGCAGAGACTGGGCGATGGGCTCGATGTAGACGTAGGCGGCGGTGTAGTCGGCGATGCGGTAGGCCAGCTGCGCGAGGTTGTAAAAGAACACGTCGCGGTGCTCGCCGGCGCTGCAGTGCAGGAAGTGGTCAAAGGCGGTCTGGTGCCCATGGAAATCC
>VGTA01000325.1 GCA_016874875.1 Deltaproteobacteria bacterium
GGCATAGGGACCTCAGGCGGGGGGCGCGCGGGGGTGGCGCGGCGGGCGCGTTGCGCGTATGGTGACGATCGTCGCGCGCGGGCGAGCGTAGCGTGCGCCGCACTCTAGCGCCCGCGCCGCCTCAACGCGAGGACAGCACACGATGAGCACAGACGAGAGCCCGCAGGGCGTCAAGGCGCAGGCGTCGCAGGTCTACCGAGTCAACCGCGCCGGCCAAGAGGTCTTCTCCGGCGCCCTCGACGACCTCGAGTACGCCATCAAATCTCGCCAGGTGCGCGCCGACGACCTCGTCTTTGACGAGGGGAGCAACAGCTGGACCTTCGCGCGCAACCACGAGGTGTTCGTCCGCCTCTCCGGCGAGGGGCTCGACGAGCTCAAGCGCGCCCGCCGGGGCGGCGAGCGCCACCTGCCGCTCCGGCGCGCCGCCGTCGCCGTGCTCGCCATGAGCGGGCTGCTCTATGTCCTCGTCACGTACTCGCGGAGCATCGAGTTCAAGCCGCACGAGGAGGGCGCCGACGACCTCGCCGGCGACGCTTCGCCGTCAGCGCAGGGTTCAGCGCAGGGTTCAGCGCAGGGGTCAGCGCAGGGAGCCGGGCAGGGCGCCGGGCAGGGCGCCGGGCAGGGCGCCGGGCAGGGCGCCGGCGGCGCCGAGGGCGGCGGGGCGCGCGGGGGTGACGGCGACGAGCTCGACGTGGTGGAGAGCGCCCTCGCCGCCGAGGCGCGCGCCCTCGCCGCCCGCAAGGCGCTCGGCCCCGACGGCGAGCCGCTCGAGATGGTCTTTGACCTCGAGGCCGAGGGCATGCGCGGCGAGGACGCCCTCGCCCTCACCGCGGGGCAGCGCGCCCTCAGCGACGAGCGCCTGCTCGCCGCCGCCAACACCCTCTACCTCAAGGACACCCCCGGGCGCGAGGGGCTCAACGACCTCCTGCGCGCCGTCGCCCTCGCCGAGTTCGTGGCGCGCCGCGCCCTCCACCGCGACCAGCGAGAGCACGCCGAGGCCAAGCTCACCATCGCCCACCTCAACGAGCGCTTCCTCAGCCGCTGCGCCCCCATCAAGGGCGACGAGGAGTGCCGCGTGCAGGTGGCGCACCCCCGATGGCCCGAGGCCACCCTCAAGGCCATCGCCGCGCGGCGCGCGCTGCGCGGCATGAGCCGCGCGCAGGTGGAGGCGGCGTGGGGGCGCGCGCAGGCGGTGAGCCGCGTGGAGGGCGGGCAGCGCGCCTGCTACGACGCCCGCTGCGAGCGGTGGGCGCTGCTGGCGGGGGACGCGGTGGTGGACCTGAGCGAGGGGGGGCGCGGGGAGGCGGGCGGGCGCTGAGGGGCGCGCTCAGGGGACCGGCGTGGCGTCGCGGCGACCCTTCACCTGAAACACGCCGAGGGGCGCCGATTTCCCCTTAAACTGCGTGGGCTCGCGCACATCGAGCTCAAACTCCTGCGCCGCGAGCGCGGAGAGGGGATCGCTGATGAGCACCTCGCCGGGCTGGGCGAAACTGCACAGGCGCGCCGCCACGTTCACCGCGTCGCCGAGCACCGTGTAGGAGAGCGTCTTGGTCGAGCCGAGGTAGCCCGCCACCATCGCCCCCGAGTTGACCCCGCAGCCGATCTCGAGGGGGCGCTCGCTGTTGGCCACGCGGAAGCGGTTATAGCGGGCGATGGCGTCGCGGATCTCGGTGGTGGCGCGGAGGGCGCGGAGGGCGTGGTCGTGCTGCGCGATGGGCGCGCCCCACACCGCCATGATCTCGTCGCCGATGAACTTGTCGAGGGTGCCGTCGTGCTGAAAGATGATGTCCACCATGATCTCAAAGTACGAGTTGAGCGTGGAGATCAGCTCCTGCGGCCCCATCTGCTCGCTCACCCGCGTAAAGCCGCGGATGTCGATAAAGACCACGGTGGCCTCCACGAGGGTGCCGCCCTGATTCACCTTGAGGTTCCCCTTGACCACCTCCTCCACGAGGTTGGGCGAGAGCAGGCGCGAGAGGTTACCGCGCGCGATGGCCTCCGCCTCCGCCTTGCGCATGAGGCGGGCGTTGAGGAGCTTGGCGCTCGCCTGCGACGCCATCATGGTCATGATCTTGAGGTTCTTCTCGGAGAACGAGGTCACGGTGAAGCTCGCGTCGAGGTACACCACCCCCAAGAACTCGCCGTTGTAGGCGAGGGGGGCGCACATCACGCTGCGCACCTGGCTCATCACGATGCTCTGGCTGGCCTCAAAGCGGCTGTCGGCCATGGCGTCGTCGCTGAGGACGCCGGTGAGGCGCTCGCGCACCTCCTGCACGATGGTGCTCGACACCTTGAAGGGCCCCTGCGCCTCGCCCTCCTGCTGGCGATAGATCATGGGCTTGAGCTCCCCGGCGTCGTCGAGGAGCAGGATCACGCCGCGGGAGGGCTTGATGATCGAGAAGATGGTCTTGAGAATCCGCTCGAGCATGGTGTCCACGTCGAGGGTGTCGCTGCCGATGGCGTCGTGGAGCTCAAAGACGGCGCGGAGCGCCTCGTAGTCCTCGCGGAGCGCCTCGCCGTCCTTGATCTCGGTGGCGGCGCGGAAGCTCTGGTCGATGGTGCTGCTCACGCGCGAGCGGATAGCGGTGAAGCTCTGCTCGGGCGCCTGAAACATCACCGTGTCGCGCGCCACGCCGGCGCGGGGGGCTTGCTCCTCCACCACGAAGCGCAGCTGCGTGTCGCCGAGGCGAATCACGTCCTGGTGCTTGAGCTTGGTGGTGCCCTTGATCTGCTGGTCATTGACAAAGGTGCCGTTGCGGCTGTTGTTGTCTTGGAGCCAGTACTCGTCCTCCGAGCGCGTGATGAGCGCGTGCTCCTTGCTCACCACCCGATCATGGATCTGGATGTCCTGCTGCGGGTGCCGGCCGAGGGTGTTGAAGGTGCCGAGCACGAACTCTTGGTAGGGCATCGTGGGATGCGAGATGAGCAGCTTGGCCATCTTGGGCTCCTTCACCGGTGAGCGGGACCGGCTCCATCTCTAGCGGAGATGGCGATAAAACTCAACACAGCGCGGGCGCGCCCGACTCATCACACACCACAAAGCGCCCCGACGCGGGGTCGTGGACGTGGCGCTCCACGCGGGCGAGCGCGCCCCCCTCCACCACATACACATGAAACTCCGCGCGCTCGCGCCCCGCGCGGCTCGCGCTCGCCACCTGCACCACGGGGACGCCGGAGCGGGGGAGCGCCTGGCGCTTAAACGCGTGGTTGTGGCCGTGGATCACGAGGTCGGGCGCGGGGGCGCCGGGGGCGTCGAGGGCGGCCACGAGCGCCTCAGCGTCGCGGAGGCGGCGGGTGGCCTCGAGGCGGCGGGCGGGGTCGGGGAACAGCGGGTGGTGGAGCATGAGCAGCTTAAAGCGCCCGCGCAGCGCCGGGTCGGCGAGGAGCTCAAGGGCGCGCGCGCGCTGCGCCGCCCCGAGCTCCCCGGTGGCCATAAAGGAGGCGGTGGGGATGGCGCTGCTCAGGCCCACCACCGCCACGGGCTCCCCCCCCTCGCCCGCCCCCCCCCCGCCCCCCCCCCCCCCGCCCCCCGCCCCGAGCAGGCGCGTCACCGGGTAGCGCGCCCCGTCGGCGGGGGGGAGGTCCTGCGGCAGGTACTCCGCGAACGCCTCCTCAAAGCAGCCGGCGAGGGCGGCCTCCTTGGTGTAGTAGTCGTGGTTGCCGGGGACGAGCGTGAGGTCGCGCGGCGCGAACCGCGCCGTGAGCAGCTCGCGCACGCGCTCGAACTCGGGGGCGAGGGCGAGGTTGACGAGGTCCCCCGTGCACACCGAGTGCGTGGGCGCCGCCGCCCCCACGGCGTCGAGGAGCTGCTCAAAGACCTCGACGCGGTAGTGCTTGGCGCGGTTGAGGGCGAGGTTGACGGCCCCCGTGGCGCGCTTGTTGAGGAAGTCGCGCAGGGTGGCGCCCTTGAGGGAGAGGACGTGGGTGTCGGAGAAGTGGGCGATGCGCGCCGGGGGGCGGGGCTGGGGGGAGGGCGGGCTCATGGGGTCTCCTCGCGGGGGGGGCGCGGGGGAGGGTAGGGCGCGCGCGCCGAAAAGACAACGCCCCCGCGGTGAGGCGAGGGCGCTGGGGTGTATACCGTTCGTATCGTTCTTTGAGGCGCTGTGGGTGATCAACTGGACGCGGCGGGGGGCTCCTTGAGGGGCCTAGAGGGCCGTCTCCGTCGAGGTCGGGCCTCGCGCCGCCGGCGCGCACCGGTGTCGCTCAAGTAGTCGAGCGGCGCCCTAGAGCGCCTAAGGGCCTGAAAGACGCATCAAAAGCGCTCTAGCGTGAGGCTCGCGCGCTGTACGGCATCCGCATGGGCCGCCGGTGGGCGCGCAGTAGCGCTCAGCGCCCCGCGGCTCACCTAGAGGGGCCGCTAGGGCTCGCCCCTGGTACATGACCGGGCGCGGGCGCATGATCATCACTAGAGCGTCAAAGAGCGCCCTCACCATCAAGGGCCTGCGTAGACTCCAACCCCACGCGCATCGCGTGAGGTGTGAGGAGGGGCGCCGCGAGGGCGAACTCCAAAGAGTCATTGAGCGTATACATTGACAAGGATAGCAGGGCGGGCCCTGATGTCAAGGGCGATTATGGGAAATCGGCGCCCCTCGCGCCCCTCGCGCCCCTCGCGCCCCCGCTCAAGCCCTCAAGCCCTCAAGCCCTCAAGCCCTCAAGCCCTCAAGCCCTCAAGAGGTCACCGTATGCCTCCCTTGCTCCATCGCGCGCTGCCCGCCGCGCTGCCCGCCGCGCTGCCCGCCGCGCTGCCCGCCGCGCTGCCCGCCGCGCTGCCCGCCGCGCTCCTCCTCGCGCTCCTCCCGCGCACCGCCCAGGCCAGCTGCGGCCTGATCCAAGACAGCGACGCCCGCGCCCTCTGCCGCGCCAAGGCGGAGCGGTCGTCGTCGCAGTGCGGGCTCATCCAAAACAGCGACCAGCGCGCCTACTGCCGCGCCCTCGTCGACGGCTCGTCGTCGCAGTGCGGGCTGATC
>VGTA01000326.1 GCA_016874875.1 Deltaproteobacteria bacterium
CGGCCCCGGCGGGCGCGTGCTCAAGGAGGACGCGGTAGCGGCGGTGAGCGCCCCCGCCGCCCCCGCCCCCGCTCCCGCCCCCGCTCCCGCCCCCGCCCCCGCCGCCCCCGCCGCCCCCCGCCCCACAGCGGCCGGGTCGCGCGAGGTGGAGGTGGTCCGCATGAGCCCCCTCCGCAAGACGGTGGCGCGCCGCCTCCTCGAGGCGCAGCAGAGCGCGGCGCTCCTCACCACCTTCAACGAGGTGGACATGTCGGCGGTGATGGCGCTGCGCAACCAGTACAAGGACGCCTTCGCCAAGCGCCACGGCGTGAAGCTCGGCTTCATGTCGTTCTTTGTGCGCGCGGTGGTGGAGGGGCTCAAGCAGTTCCCGGCGGTCAACGCGCGGGTGGACGGCGACGCCATCGTCTACCACCACTACTACGACATCGGCGTGGCGGTGGGCGGCGGCAAGGGGCTGGTGGTGCCCGTGATCCGCAACGCGGAGGCGCTCGGGCTCGCCGAGATCGAGTCCACCATCGCCGACTTCGGCGCGCGCGCCAAGGAGAACCGCATCAAGCTCGACGAGCTGCAGGGCGGCACCTTCAGCATCACCAACGGCGGCATCTACGGCTCGCTGCTCTCCACGCCCATCATCAACCCCCCCCAGAGCGGCATCCTCGGCATGCACGGGATTCAGGACCGCCCCATCGCCCTCAACGGGCAGGTGGTGATCCGCCCGATGATGTACATCGCCCTCACCTACGACCACCGCCTCGTCGACGGGCGCGAGGCGGTGAGCTTCCTCAAGGCGGTCAAGGACCTCGTGGAGGACCCCGCCCGCGTCCTCCTGGAGGTGTGAGATGAGCGAGCAGCAGGGCCAGGGCGCCGCGCAGCCCTTTGACCTCATCGTGATCGGCGCCGGCCCCGGCGGCTACGTGGCGGCGATCCGCGCCGCGCAGCTGGGGCTCAAGGTGGCCTGCGTGGAGAAGGAGAGCGCCCTCGGCGGCACTTGCCTGCGCGTGGGCTGCATCCCGAGCAAGGCGCTCCTCGAGTCGAGCGAGCGGTACGAGGAGACCCTTCACCACCTCGCCGTCCACGGCGTGGACGTGAGCGGGGTGGAGCTGAACCTCAGCAAGATGCTCGGGCGCAAGGACAAGGTGGTCAAGGCGCTCACGGGGGGCATCCAGCTCCTCTTCAAGAAGAACCAGGTGGCGCGCTTTGAGGGCCACGGGCGGCTCGTGAGCGCCACCGAGGTGCACGTGTCGGGCGCCAAGGGCGAGGCGCGCCTCACCGCGCCGCGCGTCCTGATCGCCACGGGGAGCGTGCCCTCCTCGCTCCCCGGGGTGGCGTGGGACGGCGACCGCGTGGGGGGGAGCACCGAGGCGCTCTCCTACCCCGAGGTGCCGGGGCACCTGGTGGTGATCGGGGCGGGCGTGATCGGCCTCGAGCTCGGCTCCGTGTGGCGCCGGCTCGGCGCCAAGGTCACGGTCCTAGAGTACATGAGCACCGCCCTGCCCGGCATGGACGACGACCTCAGCGCCGAGGCGGTGCGGCTCTTCAAGAAGCAGGGGATCGACTTCAAGTTCGGCGTCAAGGTGACCGGCGCGCGCGCCGAGGGCGACGGCTGCGTGGTGGAGGTGGAGGGCGGCGCCCCCATCTCCTGCGACCGCGTGCTGGTGAGCGTGGGGCGCCGCCCCTGCACCGAGGGGCTCGGGCTCGAGGAGCTCGGCGTCGCCGTGGACCGCCGCGGGGTGATTCAGGTGAACGACCACTTCGAGACGTCCGTCCCGGGCGTGTTCGCCATCGGCGACGTGATCCCCGGCCCGATGCTCGCGCACAAGGCGGAGGAGGAGGGCGTGGCGTGCGTGGAGCGCATGGTGACGGGCTACGGGCACGTCAACTACGACGTGATCCCCAGCATCGTCTACACCCACCCCGAGGTGGCCTTCGTGGGCAAGACGGAGGCGCAGCTCAAGGCAGCGGGGGTGCCCTACAAGCTCGGCAAGTTCCCCTTCATCGCCAACGGCCGCGCCCGCGCCCTAGAGGCCACCGACGGCTTCGTCAAGGTCCTCGCCCACGCCGAGACGGACCGCCTCCTCGGCGTCCACATCATCGGCGCGCACGCGGGCGACCTGATCGCGGAGGCGGCGGTGTCGATGGACTTCGGGGCGAGCGCGGAGGACGTGGCGCGGAGCTGTCACGCGCACCCGACGCTCGCGGAGCTGCTCAAGGAGGCGGCGCTGGCGGTGGATGGGCGGGCGATCCACATCTGATGAGGGTCGGGTGAGGGTCAGCGCGGGCGGCGGGCGCGGAGGTGGGCGGCGAGCTGGGTGAGGAGGTGGCGGGCGGAGGTGTCGTCGCTGAGCGCCCTGTGCTCGCCCGCGACGCCCCGCTCGCCCTCGGGCGACAGGATGAGCCCTGCGCCTTGGTAGAGCTGGTGCTGCGTGAGCCGCTGACAGAGGATCTGGTAGCGCTCGGCATAGGACAGGAGACGCAGCTCTGGGCTGATGGGGAGGTGTGTGGAGTGGACCGAGATGGGGGTGGTCGCGGCAGGGCAGTCTTGGAGCAGGAGGAGGTATCCTAGGAAGGGCGCGGTGGGGAAGGAGGGGGGGGGGAGCTGCGGGGTGAAGCTCTCGTGACGGAGAAGCTCGTCAGAGGCTCTGCGCTGCGCTGCATAGGCGAACCAGAAGTCTAGAGCGTTGCCGATCGCCTCCTCTGTGCGGTTGTTAATGTTATTGCCCAGCGAGCCGACATGCGATTTCAGCTCAAGGACCGCGATGAGCTGTTGCTCGATGGAGATGACGATGTCCCAGTCCTTTGCGGGTCGAAAATACCCGGGCAGCTTGAGGCTCCGAGACTTCACCTCTGTTTCAACAGGTATGCCGTTATGACGCGCGACCTCCATCACCAGCTCCGCGAGCTGATCAAGGTTCTTCCCTTTGATGACCTGACCGCGTGCCCCCTCTTGGTGAGGAGACGCAGCGTGAGAACGGCTCTGCCAAAATGAGCTGACCGCGCGCGTCAGCAGTTCATCAAAGCGAGGAGGGAGGAGCGAGGAGGCGTGCGGTTGAGTGTGCTGCGGTTGATTTTGGCTCACGCTGATTGAATCCTGTTCACGCGCGCAGACGACGCGAAGCCCTCTATTCTCCCCGCCTCCCGCGCAGAGAGGCCATAGGCCTCAGCCACAACCGCGTCGAGGGCGCCCTGGTCTGTCACATCCGAGAGCGCCACGAGGGCGCTCCGGACGCGAGGGGTGAGGGACGACCATGAGGGCACCCGGACGCGCCGGAGGTACTGCGCCTGAAAGCGCAGGAAGCCGCCAGACATCTTGACGCAGTAGGCGGCCACGAAAGAGAGCGCTACGGAGGAGCGCAAGAGCGCCTGAAGCGCCCTCAGGTCCCAGGTGTCGGACGTGACGACGTAGAGGTTGTGGTGGGGATAGTAGCGCCCCTCATCGAGCACCACGGTCGCCTCGCCCTTGATGTCGGGAATCAGCAGCTTGGGGGTGGAGGTGAGGTGGGGGTGAATCCTATCGAGGGTCTTGTACCAGCCGCGCGGGCTCTTCTGCGCTGTGTGTCGCCGCTTGAGCGCCTCGGCGTGCTCGTGCATATAGGCGGCGAAGCGCGGATAGTCGGCCAGGGGCGCGAGGGTGCCGTCCGGCAGGTAGGGGTTGATCACTCCCTGCCCCGACCACTCAATGCGCGAGTCGCGCAGGTCGCCCGACATGACTAGCGGTAGCCGCCGCTCCTCCTCCACGGGCAGCGCGCGGTGCTCGCCAATAAAGACTCTGTCGGCCCCCGTCGCCACGCCGATGCCCACTCGCGCCCCCGCCGCTTCGAGGGTGGGGAACGCGCTCTCGAGGGCGCGCAGCGTCTCGATCATCTCTGGGGCGTCCACGAGCCACGGGTCGCTGCCGGCGCCTACGCCGCGCACGCTCTGGACGGCGGGCGGGCGAGGGGTGGGCGCCAAGAGGGCCTCAAAGAGCCCCGCGAGGGGGGCGGCACGGTCGGGCGGCGTGAGGACGCGCGTGACGGAGGGGGCGGCGCGGCGAAGGACGGTGATGGCGGGGTAGGCGTCCACCTCTTCGTGAAAGGCGCTGACCTGCGCGAGGTCGATGTAGACGTCAAGGTTGTAGTCGCGGCTGATCTTCTCGCGCAGGGGCCCGCCATACTTGTTCTTGACCCACCTGTTGGCGCAGATGAAGCCCAGGACGCCCTGAGGACGCAGCAGGTCGAGGCAGCGCTCGTAGAACAGGACATAGAGGTCAGCGCGGTCATAGAGCGTCTTGAAGCGGTCGCGATACTCGCTGAGCAGGGCGCTCGGGATGCGCTCTTGTCGCACATAAGGGGGGTTACCAACCACCACGTCAAACTCCCCCTCGATGGGCGTGAGCAGGAAATCGTCTTGGCGCGTCCAGACGCTCACCAGCGCGGTCGCCTGCTCCGGGGTGAGGCTCGCCGCTCGCAAGAGGTCCCGCAGGCGCTCGCGGGTACGATCGAGAGTAGGACGGTGGAGCTCCACGGCGCGCACGCACGCGGCGAGGCGGGCGGCGTGCGCCGACGGCGGGCCGTGGAGGTGGGCGCAGGACGCGAGGAGGCGCGCGACGGCGGCGAGCAGGAACTCGCCGTCACCGCAGGAGGGCTCGAGCAGCCTCAGGGCCGTGAGGTCGTGGCGCTCGGTGTAGCCGCAGAGGTCAAGGAGGCCCGCCACCACCTCCGCGCGCGTAAAGATGGCCCCGCGCTCCTCTATGCTCCCCTGTGTGGCGAGCGCCTCCACCGCCGCCTCTACGGCGGCGCTCCGCGAGTCAAGCTCGGCGAGTTGAAACAGCGTCATAGGTGCGCTCCTGTGGTGCGAATACATGATCATATGATCAGATCATGCCATTAAAGTCAAGCAGCACATAACACACAGCAGACACACCATCCACTCCCGCACTCATCCCACTCACCCCACTCATCCCACTCACCTCACCCCCCTACCCCTATCCC
>VGTA01000327.1 GCA_016874875.1 Deltaproteobacteria bacterium
GGCGGGGCGCCCTCCGCGCCGCCTCGACCCGCGGGGGCGCCGGGGGCGCCGGGGGCGCCGGGGGCGCCGGGGGCGCCGGGGGTCTTTGGGGGGAGCGCGCCGTTCGCGGGCTTTGGGGGCGGGGCGCCCTCCGCGCCGCCTCGACCCGCGGGGGCGCCGGGGGCGCCGGGGGGCTTTGGGGGGAGCGCGCCGTTCGCGGGCTTTGGGGGCGGGGCGCCCCCCTTCGGCGCGCCCCCCCCGGCGGGGCCGAGCGCCCCGTTCGGCAAGCCCGCCGCGGGCCCCTTCGGCGCGCCGCCCTCCAGGCCGCCCGCCCCGGGGGGGGCGCCGGCGGGGGGCGGCGCGCCGCAGCCCAACCTGCCCATGGGGTTCGCGCCGCTGGCGCCGCCGGCGCCGCAGCCCGTCCGCACGCAGGGGGGCCGCCGCCCACCCCTGCCGCCCCCCGGCGCCCTCGACGCGCAGGAGGCGCCCGCCGAGGAGGCGCGCGGGGCGGGGGAGCTGCGTGACCTCGCGCTCACCCAAGACCCGCGCCTCTGGGCGCCCATCGACGTCCCCACCACCCCCAAGGCGCAGCAGCGCGCCTACCGCACCCTCGCCACCAGCCGCCAGCTCAACCAAGAGCTCGCGCAGCCCAACCTCCGCAAGACCAACTTCCAGGGCGACCACTACGACCCCCTCGACCCCGACGAGCTCGACCCCCTCAAGAGCGCCCTGCAGCAGCGCCACGTGCGCCGCCGCCACAACGCCCCCGAGGAGTTCGACGACGAGATGTTCGCCTGGACGGTGTCGGGCTACTCCGTGGCGCACGCCGAGGACCGCCTGCGCGCCCTCCGCAACACCGTGTGGATTCCCGAGTGCTACGCCAAGCGCGAGGGGGTAGACGAGGTCTTTGGCGCTTGCGTGCGCCAAGGGAAGCGCGCGGTGCTCGTGTCGGGGGAGGAGGGCGCCGGCAAGACCTCGTTGGTGGCGCAGTGGCTCCACGAGCTCCTTGAGGAGAACCGCAAGCGCGCGCAGACCGACCCCGCCGGCGCCCACGAGAGCACGCACAACTACAAGGGCGACGTGGTGGTGTTCCTGCACGGGCGCAGCGACTACCAGGGCCCCGTCCACCTCTCCGCCGAGGAGCTGCTGTGCGAGCTCATCGCGCGCCGCACCTACATCGAGCAGCGCTTTGACCGCGTGAGCGACCTCCTCGAGCGCCTCACCCGCGAGATCGTCACCCCCGACCCCATCAAGCCCTTCTACGCCCGCTCCTCCGCCGGGCGCGCCAGCAAGCAGCGCCCCGCCAAGCGCGTGTGGATCATCCTCGACGGCCTCGACGACGCCGACCGCTTCCCCGAGCTCCTGCGCGTCCTCGACGACACCCTCAGCGTCTTCACGCAGAGCCCCGTGGTGCAGCTCATCGTGTCGATGCGCTGGCGCAGCTACCAGCTCCTCAGCCGCCGCCAGATGGGCGAGCCCCCCGCCAAGGGGGACGTGTTTGTGAACGCGCGCCACCTCTTTAGCCCCGAGGACCTCAAGCCCGACGGCTACAAGGTGGACCCGCTGGTGGACTTCCGCGAGGGCTTCCCCGGCGTGTACGCGCGCCCCTTCTCGGCGGCGGAGCTGCGGCACGCCTACCACCTGCGCCAGCGCTACCGCCCCGCGCGCGCCTGCGCCATGGGCTTTGACCGCCTCCAGCCCGCCCTCGTGGAGCTGCTGCGCAACCCGCAGCGCCTCAACCTCTACCACGACGTCTTCAAGGGCCGCGAGCACGCCCCCACCGAGCTCACCCCCGGCGCGCTGTTCGACAGCTACATCCGCGGCCTAGGGCGCCACTTCCCCAACGCGGTGTCGTGGGTGCACAAGGTGGCGGTGCAGATGTTTGAGGCGCACAGCCCCATGATCGACCCCGAGGCCACCGACGCGGGGCGCAGGGTGCCCCTCGACAAGCTGTCGAGCAACACAGGCGCCCTCGCCCCCGTGCTGCGCCCCAACGACGACGGCGAGGGGCTCACGCTGGTGGGCTACACCTTCTCCGTCCCCGGCCTCTACGAGCACCTCATCTACCTCCACCTCAAGAACCTGATCGCCCCCCGCCCCCGCCCCAACGGTGACGACCTGCGCGAGTGGGGCGCGCGCGTGATCGACCCCCTCGGCGCGCAGCTCGGCGCCCTCCTCGACGCCGTGACGCTGATCGCCACCGAGCTCGTGGACGAGGGCGACGAGGCGCCCTTGGTCTCGTGCCTCGAGATTCCGCACCGCCACGTGCGCAACCACATCCTGATTCACGCCATGCGCCGCCTCGGCGCCAAGAACCAGGGCTCCGAGGCGGGGCGCAAGGCGCTGCGGCGCTTTATGGAGGCGTGGAGCGCCCACGCCCTCAGCAGCGGCCTCGAGGCCGCCTTCCTAGAGCCCCTCGCCGACGCCCTGCGCCAGCTCACCGAGGCGGAGCGCCACGAGGCGGCGGCGATGATGGCCACCCACGCCGACCACGTGGTGCAGGCGATGGTGAAGGCGCACCCCGACGAGCTCATCTACCGCAAGTTCCTCAGCCAGTTCATGCGCGTGCGCGGCACCATCGACCAGCTCTCGGGGCGCATCCCCGACGCCATCGAGAGTCTCGAGCGCGCCCTCGAGAGCGAGCAGAAGCTCGCCAAGGACGAGCCCTCGGTCCGCCACCTCAAGCAGCTCAGCGAGAGCCTCGGCAAGATCGGGCTCTTGCACCAGGAGGCGGGCGACATGGAGCAGGCGCTGGTGTGCTTCCGCTACACCACCATGATCGACGAGACGCTCTCCTCGGAGCTCCCCACGCTGACTCACATGACCGCCCACATCGAGTCGCTCAACCGCCTGGGGATTCTGCACCAGGAGCTCGAGGACTTCGACAGCGCCCTCGACGACTTCTACCAGGCGATCCACAAGGGGCGGCAGGCGCTCAAGCGCCGCCCCACCAACTCCCTGCGCGAGCAGATCAGCCAGAGCCTGCAGCGCGCCGGCGCCATCCACCAGCACCTCGAGGAGTTCGGCGACGCCACGCGCTGCTTTAACGAGAGCATCGAGCTCGAGCGCGCGATGGTGGAGGCGGACCCCTCCGTGGAGCGCCTCCGGATGCTCTGCATGACCCTCAACTACCTCGGCAGCCTCTACAGGGTCAACCAGCAGCCCGACGAGGCGTTCAAGAGCTTCCACAAGGCGCGCCTGCTCTACGAGGGGATCAAGGCCGACAAGGACCGTTTCGCGGCGCGCGAGGAGATCTGCGACACGCTCAACCAGCTCGGCGAGCTCCACGGCGACCTCGGCGAGCTCGAGCAGGCGCTCGGCTACTTTGAGCAGGTGCTCGACATCCACAAGCTCGCCGTCAAGGAGGACCTGAGCGCGCAGGTGCGCCAGGACCTGAGCGCGGCGCTGGTGAAGGTGGGTGACATCCACCAGGCCCTCGACCACAGCGACGAGGCGCTCGACTACTTCCAGCAGGCGCTCGAGGTGTCGCGCGCGCTCATGGAGCAGCACCCGAGCATCCCCCACCGCCGCAACTGGGTGTTCACGCTCTGCCGCGTGGCGGAGGTGCACCGCCTCTTTGGGGAGCTCGAGGAGTCGATGCACCTGCTCGAGCGCGCGCAGAGCACTTATCAGAATCTGATCGTGGAGCTGCCCACGGTGCTGCACCGCAAGGAGCTGAGCATCACCCTCGGGCAGCTCGGCGACCTCTACCAGCACTTCAAGCGCGCGGAGTCGGCCCTCGACTGCTTCCAGCGCGCGCTGACGCTCAACGAGGAGATCCTTCAAGAGGAGCCCTACCTCGACCACCAGCGCGACCTGAGCGTGCTCTACATCAAGGTGGGCGACATCCACCAGGAGATGAGCCGCGCGGGGCTGGCGATCGGGTGCTTCCAGCGCGCCCTGGAGCTGCAGCGCGAGCTGGTGGAGCTCGACCCCACCCCGCTGCACCGCCGCGAGCTGTACCTGACGTTGAGTCGCATCGGCGAGATGTACCACGCCTTCCACCAGTACGAGTCGGCGCTGGCGTCGTACCGGGCGGCGATGGAGATCAACCAAGAGCTGATCAGCGAGATGGCCACCGCCAACCGCCGCCACGAGCAGTCGCTGCTGCACATCAAGGTGGGCGACGTCTACAAGGACAACAAGCGCTACGAGGAGGCCTTTGAGCACTACCAGTTCGCGCTCAGCACCTACCAGGAGCTCACGCAGGAGGCGCCGATTCCGCTGCACCACCGCGGCCTACAGACCGCCTTCAGCCGCCTCAACGCCCTCCGCCTCGAGCAGCAGCGCCTGACGGCGATCCCCGCCACGCCGGAGCTCTTGCAGGAGTTCTACGAGCAGCGCCAGGGGGGGGTGCGCGCCTCGTCGATGGACCGCCTCGGCGGGGGCGGGGGCTACTGACGCGGGGCCAGGCGCGGCGCGAGGTCGAGGAGGGCGGCGCCGAGGAGGCACCGCCAGAGCCCCTCGACGGGGAGTCCGCCGAGCAGGGCGGGGCGCTCGCAGGAGGCGTAGAGCTCAATAGGCGTCAGGGTGACGCTGAGGCGCAAGGCGCCGGCGTAGGAGTCGAGGAGGCCAGTGGCGAGGTCGGCGCGGAGGGCGAGGGCGCCGCGCGCGAGGGCGAGGCGGGCGCCGGCGCGCGCGGGGGGCGCGGGGGCGGGGGCGCGCCAGAGCTCTGCGTAGGGGGTGAGGGCGAGGGGGCCGGCGCGCAGGGTGAGGGAGAGGCGCGCGTGGGAGGCCGCGGGGGGGGCGGCGGGCGCGGGGCGCCAGGCGAGCGCGCCGCCGCGCTGGTGGGCGGCGCGGAGGGCGAGGGGGCCGGCGCGGAGGCGGGCGGCGGCGCGGAGGCGAGCGTCGCGGTGGGCGAGGGGCCAGGGGTCCCAGGGGGCGCGGAGGGCGCTGAGGGGGCTAGCGGCGCGCCAGTCGCCGCGGGCGCTGAGGCGCGCGCCGCCGAGGGCGAGGGCGCCGCGCCCCCAG
>VGTA01000328.1 GCA_016874875.1 Deltaproteobacteria bacterium
GCGAGAGCGGCGCGCGCGAGAGGGCGGGCACGAGCGGGGCGCCGAGCTCAGAGAGCTCCACGGCCCCCTGCCCCCCTCCGCCGACGCTGGTGGGGGCGGGGGCTGGGGGGGCGGGGGCGGGGGCGGCGGGGGCGGGGGCGGCGGGGGGCGCGGGGGCGCGGCGGGACTCCGCCGCCGCCTGCTGCGCGCGCACGCGCTCCACCACCTCCACGTCCACCCCTGCGTAGCGAGCCCACTCCAGCGTCCGCTCGCGCGCGGCGAGGGGGGTGCGCGGCGCGAGGCAGAGCGCGTGGAGGAGGTGCGGGCGCGCCTGCAGCAGCGCCTGGTTCTCCGCGAGGCGCTCGAGCAGCTCCGGCGGCGCCGCCGCGATCAGGCGCAGGGCGGCGCGCGGGGGCAGGGCGGCGTGCGCGAGCAGGGCGAGGGCGGGCGCGGGGCGCGGCGCGGCGCCCTCCGCGAGCGCCTCCGCGAGCGCCTCCGCGAGCCAGTCGAGGGCGGGGGACGGCAGCGGGGCGGCGAGCGCCTCGGCGAGCGCCTCGTCGGGGAGCGCGGCGAGCGCCGCGCGGGCGGCGGACGCGAGCGCCTCCACGGCGTGGGCCACCTGGTAGAGCGCGCAGACGCGCGTGGGCGCCGGCATCGGCACCAGCCCCCGCACCACCACCTCCGCCGCCGCCGCCGGCGCCGCCGGGTCGAGGAACTTGCGGAGGGCGGGGGGGAAGCCCTCGAGCGGCAGCAGGGGCCTGCTAGCCGCGCTCCTGGGGGGCGCTGGGGGCGGCGAGGTCATCGGACTCCTCCTTCTGCCGCGGGCGGCGCCCCTTGAGGGCGATGCGCGGGCAGTTGATCGACAGCTCCTCTATGGCACGATCCGTCGCGCGTGTCACGCAGAGCGTCACCCCCGACGGCGTGGGCACCACCTCGCCCACGTCGGGAATCCGGCGCAGCGTGGCCAGCGCGTAGCCGGCGATGGTGTCGTAGTCGTCGCTCTCGGGCAGCTCGAGTCCAAAGCGCTCGCTCACCTCGTCCACCGGCGCGCGCCCCTCGAGCAGGTACTGATTCTGGCCCGGCCCCTGCCGGCACCAGTGCTGCTCTTGGTCAAACTCGTCCACGATGTCGCCCACGATCTCCTCCACGAGGTCCTCGAGCGTGATGAGCCCCGCGGCGCTGCCGAACTCGTCCACCACCACCACGAGGCTGATGCTGGCGCGCTGCAGCGCCCCGAGAATCTCGTCCACCTCCTGCAGCTCCGCCGCGTAGATGACCGGGCGCTTGAGCCCCCCGAGCAGCGCGTCGGGCGAATCGGCCTTGAGGAGGTCGAGGTGGTGCACCACCCCCACGATCTGGTCCACGCGCTCCTCATAGACGGGGATGCGCGAAAAGCCGTGCGCGCGGATAAACTCCACGCCCTCGCGCACCGTGGCGCTCAGCGGCAGCGCCTCGAGGGCGGCGAGGGGCACCATCACGTCCTTGGCGCTGAGGTGCTTGAACTCAAAGATGCGCGTGATCAGCTCGCGCTCCTCCTGCTCCATCGCCACCTCCTCGTCGCTCACCAGGTAGATGAGCTCGTCGCGCGTCACGCCCTCGCGCGCGTCGGGGAGGTTGAAGACGCGCGCGAGGAGGCGCGTGTAGCGGCTCACCAGCCAGATGAGGGGCGTCAGCAGGCGGTTGACCCACGAGAGGGGCGCCGAGAGGCGGCGGGCGAGCGCCACGGCGTTGGCCTGCGCCAAACTCTTGGGGATGATCTCGCCGCCGAGCAGCACCAGCGGCGACATCAGGAGCATGGCCACCCACTCCCCCTTGTGTGGGTCCCAGCTCATGAGCGTGAGCGTGGCCACGGTGGAGCCGGTGACGGTGCTGATGTTGGTGCCGAGGAGCGTGGTCCCAAAGAGCTGGTCGGGGTGCTGCTGAAACCACAGCGCCCGCGCCGCGCCCTTGTCGCCCGCGGCGGCCTTGGCGCCGAGCGCCATGCGGTCCGAGGAGACGATGGAGAGCTCCGAGGCGGCGAAAAACGCCTCGCTCAGGACGCACAGCGTCACCACGACCCACGGCGCCGCCGCCCACAGCCAGCCGAGGGCGCTCATGGGCGCACCTCGCCCTCTTCGATGGGCCCAAAGAGGACCTGCAGGAGGTCGTCCATCGTGCAGACGCCCACGGGCTCGTTGCGGGCGTTGACCACCACAGCGAAGTGCTTGCGGTCGCGTTTAAAGCGGTCCATCAGGGTGTTCAGCTTAGTCTTGGGGGTGGTGAAGAGCACGTCGCGCCGCAGAGAGTCCATCGACGGCAGCGGGCGCTCGCCCCAGCGGTAGGGGAGGAGGTCCTTGGCGTAGAGGGCGCCCACCACCCCGCCGCCGCGCGTCATGGGCATGCGGCTGTAGCCCTCGGCGTTGACCAGGCGCAGCGCGTCGGCGGTGGGGGCGGCGGCGTCCACCTTGAGCACCTTGTCCCAGGCGGTCATGACCGCGCGCACCTCGAGGTCGCCAAAGTGAAAGGCGTTGTGGATGAGCGCGCGCTCCTCGTGCTCCACCTCCCCCTCGAGGGCGCCGGCGTCCACGAGCGCCTTAAAGCCCCGCTCGTCGAGGAGCTGCGGCTCGGCGTCGGCGGGAGAGAGGCGGCGCACGATGCCCTCGGAGATCCACCCGAGCGCGCGCTTGACGGGGGTGACGAGCCACGAGAAGAGCGACAGCGGATAGGCCGCGGCGCTGGCGATGGCGGTGGGGATGAAGCTCGCGACCGTCTTGGGCGTGATCTCGCCGCCGATCAAGAGCAGCGGCACCACCACGAGCGACGAGAACAGCGCCTGCGCGATGATCGACAGCCCCCAGTGATTGGTGAGGCGGCTGATGATGCTCGCGCCCACGATGGAGATGGCGATGTTGGTGAGCTCATTGCCCAGGAGCACGGTGATGAGCAGGTCGCGGGGGTTGGAGCGGAGCTGCGAGATGCGGCGCCTCACGCCTGTCTTGGCGCCCTTGAACTCGGCGAGCTGTAGCCCGCTGAGCTTAAAGAAGGACGTCTCAGAGCTTGAGAAGAAGAAGGAGGAGCACAAGAGCAGGCCGAAGAGCGCGTAGTCCATGGGTCCTTTGGGGGTGAGTGGGAGGGCGGGCGGGGCTAGCGGGGGGCGCCGAGGGCGTGCTCGTAGCCCTCGGGGGCGGCGGGGGCGCCGTCGAGGGTGACGCGCGCGCCGCCGGGGCGCGGGGCGAGGCAGGCGCCCACGCGCGTGGCGTGCGCCTCCGGGGGCGGCGCGCCGGGCGCGGTGAACAGCAGCACGTAGTCCTCCCCCCCCCGCAGGGCGGCGCGCAGCGCCACGGGCGGCGAGGAGGCGAGGGCGCTCATGCGCGGGCAGATGGGCAGCAGCGGCGACTCGAGGGCGAGCGCCACGTCGCTCTCCTCGGCGAGGCGGTGCGCGTCGAGCAGCAGGCCGTCAGAGATGTCCATCATGGCGGTCACGGCGCCCCACGACACGAGGGCGGCGGCCTCGGGGAGGTGGGGGCGCCACAGGTGGCGCAGGGCGCGCGAGGCCTCGGAGGGCTCGAGGTAGCCGAGGGCGCGGGCGCCGAGGGCGCCGGTGACAAACACGCCGTCCCCGGGGCGCGCGCCCCGGCGGTGCAGGCGCGCGGCGGGGGCGGCGCCGAGGGCGGTGACGTGGACCTCGAGCGGGCCGGGGCGCACGCAGAGGTTGCCCCCGAGCACGGGCGCCCCCCAGCGCGCGGCGACCTTGGCGAACCCCCAGGCGAGCGCCTCCGCCTGGTCAGCGCTGAGGGCGGGGGGGAGCGAGAGGGACCACAGGAGCCCGCGCGGCGCCCCGCCGGAGGCGGCGAGGTCGCTGAGGTTGACCACCGCCGCCTGCGCGCCCACCTGCTCGAGGGTGTCCCAGGCGAGGTCAAAGTGGACGCCCTCGGCGAGCGCGTCGGTGGTGAGCAGCTGCGCGCCGCCGAGCGGGGGCATGAGCGCGCAGTCGTCGCCGTGGTCGATGGCGTGCCCCCAGGCCTTAAGCGCGCGCACCACCGCCGCCAGCAGCGCCCGCTCCCCACCCTCGACCCTAGAGGGGGGCTCCTCCGCCGACAGCGCCGGGGCGCCGCCGTCTCCGCTCTCCGCGCGTGTTGTGGTGTGTGTGTGTGACATGGGTGCGGAGGGGGCGGGGGCGCAGCGCGGGGGCGCGGCTCGGGGGCGCGGCGAGGCGGCGCGCGCGGTGAGGGGGGTAGGGGGTGTAGAGGGGGATGTCAGACGCTAGACGCCAGACGTTAGCTGTCAGACGTCAGCTGTCAGATGTTCGATGCTCGATGGCCTCTTGAGAGCATAGGCGCTCAGGGGTGGTTGACAAGAAGAAAAGCGACTCACGGCATAAAAGGCGCTTGCGAGCGACGCGCGCCTAGCCCATCTCATCTCTTGGTTTCGCCTTGGCCCTCACCCCCCTGGCCCCATCACGGGGCGCGCTCGGAGTCCCCATGAACGTCTACACGCTGTCCGAAGATCTCAAGGTCTCCCCGGAGGCGCTGCGCGACTGGCTACGCGCGCACGGACTCGCCAAGAGCGACAAGGTGTCGCCGCGCGCCGCCACCCTCGCGCGCCAGCACTTTGTGGTCTCGTACCCCGCCGCGGGCGGCGCGGCGGAGCCCGCGCACCCCCTCGCGGCGCTCTTCGCCCGGGAGGACGAGCGCGCTCGCGTCGCGCGCGCCGCCGAGCAGGAGGCGCTCGCGCCCCGCGCGGCGCCCCGCGAGGCGCGCCGCCCCCAGTGGGGCAAGGCGGAGCACATGGGCCCCGCGCTGTCCTCCCTCTCGCCCGAGGAGCAGCGGCGCGCGCTCCGCGAGGTGCGCCAGCAGGCGGCGGAGGCGCTCGCGCCCGCCACGCCCGCCACGCCCGCTAGGCCCCCCCCGCCCCCCCCCCCCCCCCCCCCCCCCCCCCCCCCCCCCCCCCCCCCCCCCCCCCCCCCCCCCCCCCCCCCCCCCC
>VGTA01000329.1 GCA_016874875.1 Deltaproteobacteria bacterium
CTCCTCCCCAAACGACAGCGCCGACGGCGGGAAGCCGTTGAGCTGGCGCCACAGCTCAAAGCCCAAGCTCACCTCATTGAGCAGCACCCACCCGTGCGCCCGCACCCCCTGCCGCAGATAGCGCCCCTCTGGCCACTCCTGCCCCTCGACCGGAGTCACCACCACGCGGAAGTGCCCCTGCCCGTCGCCGTGCGAGTCCACAAAGTCCACGCGCCCCGGGAACGTGCCCACCGCCACCGACGGCCAGCCCACGAACTGCACCGCCGGCCACCCCTCGAACTGCAAGCGCACCTCGCGCCCCGCCTCCACCAGCGGCGCGTCGTTGCCGTCCACGAACAGCTCCACCGCCCGCGCGCTCGAGTCGGGCACGAGCGCCACCAGCGGCTCCCCCGCCTTCACCATCTCCGCGCCCTGCTTGGCCAAGAAGCGCAGAATCGTCCCCGCGCGGGGCGCCAGCACGCGCATCTGGCTCTGGCGCGCGAGGCGCACCTCCACCTTCGCCAGCTCCGCCTCCGCCTTAGCGCGCTCAGAGCGCAGCTTCTCGAGGCTCGCGCGCGTGGACTCGATCCCCGCGCGCGCCGACAGCCCCACCTTGCTCTGGTCGGCCTCGAGAGCGCGCACCTCCGCCACCGCCGCCGCCAGCGTGGCGCGGGCGCGGTCGAGCTCCGTGGCGCCCTTGCGCTCCTCGAGCTCCGCCACCTCGAGCTCGCGGCGAGAGCTGATGCCCTTGCTCTGCAGGACGCGCACGCGGCGGAGGTTAAGCGTCGCCGTCTTGAGCGTCGCCTCCGCGCCGTCCATCGCCTGCTGCGCCGCCTCGCGGCGCTCAAAGGCCATCTTCACGCGCATCCGCGCCGTGTCGATCGACGACTCGCGCGCCGCCACCTCGGAGCGCACGCGGTCCTCCGTGAGCGAGATCGACAGCGACGCCGCCTCCACCTGCGCCGCCGCCGCCGCGCGCTCGCGCTCAAGCCGCGCCATGATCTCGGGGTCGTTGTCGGAGAGCTCCACGATGGGCGCCCCCTCCTCCACCCGGCTGCCCTCCTGCACAAACCAGCGCAGCACGCGCCCCTCGATGGGCGCCTCCACCACCTGCTGACGCTCAAGGGGCGCGTAGGCGACCACGCGCCCCTCCCCGCGCACCGACTGCTGCCACGGGGACCACAAGAGCGCCACGGCGCCGAGCAGGCAGAGCGCCACGAGGGTGCGCGACAGGCGCGACAGCGCCTCCGTGGAGCCCGCCGCGTGCAGGGCGGTGGAGGGCAGCACGCTCTCGGGCGGGCGGGGCGCGTGCGGGAGGTCCACCACCTTGCCGAGCTTGTCCACGCCCGCGAGCAGGTCATAGGCGCTCTCGAGGAGCTTGCCGAGCTTGGAGAGGTTGGCGCCGAGCGAGCCCACCACCAGCTCCGCCGCCACCAGCTGCCCGAGGGTGAGCTCCCCGCGCATCACCAGCCACCCCCCCAGCCCCAGCAGCGTCACCGTCGACACGATCTGCGCGCTCACCCCCCCCACCGCCTGACGCAGGAGCACGCGGAAGTGCCGCTTGCGCGCCGCCAGGTAAGCGCGCACCAGCGAATCGGCGCTCACCGCCGACCGCCGCGCCCCGTCCGCCGAGCAGAAGCGCTCGGGCTCGAGCGCCACCCCCTCCACCCACGCCGCCATCGCGTACTTGGCCTCCGACTCCTCCACCGCCGTGGGCACCGCCCCCCGCCCGAGGACCAAGACCACCACAAAGCACACCACCAGCGCGATGTCAAACGCGAGCAGCGCCGGGTGATAGAAGCCGAGCAGCAGCATGCCCACCACCGTCTGAAGCGCCAGACTCCCCCCGTCCACGATCAGCTTGCCCGCCGCCTTCTGCAGCGTCACCACCTCAAAGAAGCGGTTGGCGAGTCCATAGGCCTCCACCTTAGCGCGCCCCTCCTCCGTGGCCAGCGAGAGGCGCCGCGAGAGGTCCTCCGCCACGCGCACAAAGAGTCGGCGCTGCAGGAGCTCCACCGCGTAGAACTCCACGATCTTGATGCCCCCCGAGAGCACCAGCACGCCAAAGAGCAGCACCGCCAACATCACCAAGGGCTGCGTGAGCGTGCCAAAGGCGATGGTGTTGACGAGCACCTGCACGGCGATGGGGGCGGCCAGCGAGAGGGCGCCGAGGGCGACGGCGTAGGTGAGCAGCGCGCCGATGAGCTGCCGCTCGAGGCCCATGAGCGCCCACAGGCGCCCCCAGGGACTCACGGGCCCGCCCCTGCCGATGGCGGCGCGCGTGAGCGGCTCGAGGTTGAGGTGCGGCTCGAGGAGGATGACCGACGCCACCCGCGCGCCCAGCGCGCGCCGCAGCCCCCGCGACGACAAGCTCAGCCGCCGCTCGCCGTGCGCGGTGATGAGCGTGACCTCCCCCTCGCTCACCGAGAGCCAGCCGAGCGCCGCCGGCGCCACCAGCGTCGCCCCGCCCCGCGCCGCCTCCGCGAGGTCCGCCGCGCTCATCTGCACGTGCCGCGCGCTGATGTTGACCGTCCTTGAGAGCCACGCCACCACGTCCGACAGCGCGCTGAGCTCGTGCGGGGGCGTGAGCGCCTTGAGACTCACCTCCGGCAGCGTCGACACGGCCAGCTCCACGGCGCGCGAGAGGGCGCCAGGGTCGCCGAGGGCCCAGGGCGCGCGGCGCGGAGCGCGGTGTGCATCGCCGCCGCCGCCGCCGTTGTCGCCGCCGTCGCCTTCGCCGTCGCCCTCGCCGCCGTTACTCTCTCGCGAGCTCGCTCGCGACCGCTCAAGCTCTCGCTCCCCTTGGGGGTCATGAGCGTCTGGATTCACCTCTCACCTCCTTGGTGCCTCAACCGATTTGAGCCACAGCCTTGAGCGAGCGCCTGAGCGCCCCCTCGACGCCCACGAGACGCAGGGGCTCGCCCCCACGCCGACCGACGCGCCGGGCTCCTCAGAGCCCCTTGATGAACGCCACCACGTCATTGATGGCCTGCTCATCCGCCAGCATCATCGCCATAGGACGCATCTGCATGCCATAGGTGTCCTTGGGGTCGGCGCCGCGGACGCCCTCCTTAAAGTGCTTGAGCTGGCGCGCGAGGTACCAAGAGGGCAGCCCCGTCAGCTTGGGGGCGTTGAGGGCGGCGTTGCCCTCTCCCTTGGCGCCGTGGCAGGCGGCGCAGGTGGCGTAGAGCGCCTGGCCCTTGGTGGCGCTCCCGCCCCAGCCCTTGACGTCCTCCTTGGGGGGCGCCGGGAAAGTGGCGATGTAGGCGGCCACGTTCGCCACGGCGGCGTCGTCGGCGAGCGTCATCGACATCGGGCGCATCTGCATCCCGTACGTGTCCTTCTCGTGCGTACCGCGCAGGCCCGCCTTAAAGGACTTGAGCTGGCGCTCCACGTACCAGGGCTCTTGGCCAGCGATGGCGGGCGCGTTGAGGGCGGCGTTGCCCTCCCCCTTGGCGCCGTGGCAGGCGGTGCAGGTCACGTAGAGGCCCTTCCCCAGCTCGGCGCTCGGCGCCGCCTCGGCGCCGCTGAGGGCGCTCGAGAGCAGGGTGCTCGCGGTGAGGAGGACTGAGAGCACGGCGCGGAGGGCGCGAGGCGCGCGGGGCGCGGGGAGAGGCTGACAGGCGATTTTAAAGTCATGCATTTCGCGTCGTCCTTTCGTGGGTCGTCTGCGGTCTAGGGAAGGAGGGATCCATGTATAGCCGCTCAGGTCGCTCGCTACCAATGATTTAGACCATCACCTTGAAGAGATGATGTTTTTCCTGCAAGTTTCTGCGGGTGTCCCCCCTCACACCCCTCAGGAGCCCGCGCAGTGACCCAAGCACCGCTCACCCTCAGCACCGCGCTCCTCACGCCGAGTCCCTACCACGTGGGGTACGGCATCGAGGCGCACTTCGTGGACGCCCTCAAGGAGCACGCGGGCCGCGCCGCGCCCATCGACAAGGTGTTCTTCTTCACCGAGCGGGCGCTGCTCGGCGACGTGGTGGGGGGGCTGCACGAGCGGCTGCGCGAGGCGCTCCCCACCGCGCTGTTCACCGTCCCTCAGGGGGAGCGCGGCAAGGGGTTCGCCGCCCTCGAGGAGGCGCTCGAGGGGCTGATCGCGGCGGGCGCCACCAAGCGCTCGGCGATCGTGGCGGCGGGGGGGGGGGCGGTGGGCAACCTCGTGGGGCTGGCGGCGGGGCTGCTCTTTCGCGGGGTGCGCTACGTGGAGGTGCCCACCACCATGACCGGGCAGACCGACGGGGTGCTCTCCAACAAGCAGGCCATCAACGGCAAGACGGGCAAGAATCAGTTCGGCCTCTACCACGCGCCGCTGTTCGCCTGGGGCGACGCGCGCTACCTCGAGACGGAGCCCACGGCGGCGCGCCGCGGCGGGGTGGTGGAGGGGGTGAAGAACGGCCTCATCCATGACCCGAGCGCCCTCGCCGCCCTCGAGCCGCTCCTCGAGCCCACGCTCTCTCACTCGGGCGTGGCGCTCGCCGACCTCGCCCTGCGGCTGATCCGCTCCAAGCTGCCCATCATCGAGCGGGACCCCACGGAGCGCGGCTACGGGCTCGTGCTAGAGTACGGGCACACGTTCGGGCACGCCCTCGAGTTCCTGCTCGCCGGGCGCCTGCTGCACGGCGAGGCGGTGGGGGTGGGCATGCGCCTCGCCGCCCGCCTCTCGCGGCGCCTCGGGCACCTCGACGACGCGGCGGTGGCGCTCCACGACCGCCTGCTCATCGAGCGCGTGGGCCTCTCGCCGCGCTTCCCCGCGGGGGTGAGTCCCGGCGACCTGGTGCGCGCGATGCGCGCCGACAACAAGCGCACGGGGGCGGAGCTGCGCTGCGTGCTCCTAGAGCGCGTGGGGCGCTGCCTCAACCCCCAGGGTGACTGGCTCGTGGACGTGCGCGAGGAGGACGCGCTCGCGGCGGTCTGTGAGCTGATGGAGGAGGCGGGGGTGGAGGAGGCG
>VGTA01000330.1 GCA_016874875.1 Deltaproteobacteria bacterium
CGCCGGCTGGGGGGGTAGGGGGTGGGGGGGGGCGCGGGCGAGGGGTGAGCGCGCGGCGCGGTTTCGCGCGGTTTCGCTCCAGGGCGCGCTCGTGTATGGTGCCGCTGACCACACCACCGAGGAGCAGAGGCGCCATGACCGCACACAGCCCCGACCCCGAGCGGCGCTCCGCGCGCGCCGCGGCGCCCACCTTTGAGCACGAGGGCGTCACCTACCCCGCCGCCGCCGTCGTCGACGCGCTCTCTCCGCTCATCAGCCCACAGCGGCTGAGTCGGCTCCGCGAGGTCCTCGCGCGGCGCCTCACCTCCGTGCGCCTCGCCGTCGAGGACCTCCACCACGAGCACAACGGCGCCGCGTGCATCCGCACCGCCGAGGGGCTGGGGGTGCAGACGATCATGGCGGCGGAGCTGCGCAACCCTTACCCCGTCCCGAGCGAGGAGGGCGCGGCGGGCGCGGCGGGCGCGGCGGGCGCGGCGGGCGCGGCGGGCGCGGCGGGCGGCGAGGGGCGGGCGTGGAGCGGCAAGGTCAAGGGCGCGCTCCGCAGCGGCGCCATTCCGCGCGCCATCTCCACCTCCGCGCACCGGTGGGTGGACCTCGAGCGCTACCCGAGCGGGGTGGCGCTGGTGCGGGCGGCGCAGGCGCAGGGCTTTCAGGTCTTTGGCGCGGGCCCCCGCGCCACCCACACGCTGCGCGACCTGCCCGCCCACGCCCCCGTCGCCCTGCTCTTTGGGAACGAGGCCGACGGGCTGCGCGAGGACACCATGGCGGCGTGCGACGGGGTGTTCAGGATTCCCATGTACGGCTTCACCGAGAGCTTCAACCTCTCCGTGACCGCCGGCATGGCCCTTGAGCAGGTCTGCGCCCGCGTCCGCGACCGCCTCGCCGCCGAGGGGCGCGGCGGCGAGCTCGACGACGACGAGCTCGCCGCGCGCCTCGCCGTGTGGGTCTCGCGCGAGTTCAAGCCCAAGGACCTCGGCCCCCTCCTGCGCCGCCTCGCCGCGCCCGACCCGGGAGGGCGAGGGTGAGCCCGCGCCCCCCCGCCCCCCCCGGCCCCTGGGCGCTCCTCGCCCCGCAGCGCATCGCCGCGCGCGAGGCGGCGCGCGCCCTGTGGGGCTGGCGCCTGCCGCTCTTGGGCGCCCTCGCGCTGCTGTGCGCGGTGGGCTGCTACCTGCTCGGGGACCTGCTCTTTGGGCAGATCGCGCGCCTTGAGCTGCTCGCGCCGCTCCTCATGCGCAAGACCATGGGCTTCATCCTCGACTTTTTCGTCTGGTCGCTCACCTTCTCCACCGCGATCAGCGCCTTCTCCACCCTCTACCTCGCGCAGGACCTGCCGCGCCTCCTGCAGTCCCCCGTGCCGCTCCCCGCCCTCGCCGCGGCGCGCGTGACGCAGGCGTGGGCGCAGACCTCGTGGATGCTCCTGCTGTTCGCGCTGCCCCTGCTCGCGGGGGCGGGGGTGCGCCTCGGCGCCCCGGCCAGCTTTCACCTGACGCTGCTGCTCTGCCTCACGCTCATCTCTGTCTCCTCCGCCGCCCTCGCCTCCTGCGCGGCGCTGGTGTTCGCGCGCCTGGTGCCCGCCAAGCGCCTGCAGGACGCCATGGTGCTGATTCTGCTCACGGCGTTCGTGTACTTCTACCTCCGCTTCCAGGCCTCCGACCCCGCGCGCTTCTTCCGCGAGGACGGCTTCCGCGACCTGATGGAGATGGTGCGCGCCCTGCGAGGCGTGGGGGGCGAGCGCGGGCTGTCGGCGTGGGCGGTGCAGGCCACCTTCGCCACCCTCGACCCCGCGCGCTCCCCCTACGCCAGCGAGGCGGTGAGTCCGCTGCCGCCCCTCAGCCTCCTCGCCGCCACCACCGTCGCGCTCTGCGCCCTCTGCGTGACGCTGGCGCGCTGGCTGTACCTGTCGGGCTTCTGGCTAGCGCAGGAGGGAATCGGGGGCGGGGAGCGGTCGCCGGGGCTCCTCACGCGCCGGCGGGCGCGCGCCGCCGTGGCGCCCTCGCCCGCCGCCGCGCTCGCCCGCCGCGACTGGCGCCAGTTCTGGCGCACCCCGGCGCAGTGGACGCAGCTGCTGCTGATCGGGTCGCTGGTGGGGGTGTACGTGTTCAACTTCCAGCACCTCAACGCCGGGCGCCTCGGGGACCTCTTTAGCCCCGCGCTGGTGTTCTTTGTGCACGTGTTCTTCTCGGGGCTCGTGCTCACCACCCTGTGCGCGCGCTTCCTCTACCCGAGCGTCAGCGGGGAGGGGAAGGCGCTCTGGGTGCTCGCGTCGGCGCCCGTGAGCGCGCGGGAGGTGCTGCGGGGCAAGCTGCGCTGGGGCCTGCCGCCCATCCTCGGCTTGGCGGTGGCGCTGTCGCTGGTGGGCGGTTACATCACGCGCCTGTCGGCGCCGTGGCTGGTCTGCTTGGGGTGGGCGTCGTGCTGCACCTCGGTGGCGGTGGCGGGGCTCAACGTGGGCCTCGGCGCGGCGTACCCAAAGCTGCACCTGCCTAACCCAATGGAGGTCTCTTCGAGCCTCGGGGGGGTGGTGTGTATGCTCTTGTCGCTGCTCTCGCTTGCGTTGTTCGCGCTGTGCGCCTATCCCTGTGTGCTCGCGATCGACATCATCGGGCCGGACGCCTCCTTTGGGGACGCGGCCTTCATGATCCAGGGCCGCCCCGCCCTCTTCGCCCTGCTCGCCACCGCCGTGAGCGGCGCCATCTACCTCGCCGCCACCTGGTGGGGGGCGCGCCGCCTCGCCGCGCGCCTCTGCGCTTAGCGCCCCTCCCGCCCTCCCCCCCTCTCCGCTCACAGGAGGACTGATGAGCAAGCCCCCCCCGCCCCCGCAGCCCAAGCCCCTCGACATCGAAGACCTGCTCAAGGGCGCACAGCTCAAGGGCCCCGCGCTCCTGTTCGTGGGCGTCGTCGCCCTGATCACGCTCAACAAGAGCTTCTACACCGTCCCCGCCGAGTCGGAGGCGGTGGTCCTGCGCTTTGGGCGCTTCCACGACAAGCTCGACGCCGGCCTGCGCTTTAAGCTGCCCTTCGCCGACCAGGTGACGCTGCTCCCCACCAAGCGCCAGCTCAAGCAGGAGTTTGGCTTTGGGGAGGCGGAGGCGCCCGTGTCGTTCTTTGGGCGCCACGAGTACGACCCGCCTGAGCACGGCCCCGAGCGCAACATGGTCACCGGCGACCTCAACTCCGCCTCGGTGGAGTGGGTGGTGCAGTACCGCATCACCGACGCCAAGCGGTACCTGTTTGACGTGCGCGACCCCGACAACACCCTGCGCGACCTCTCCGAGTCTTCGATGCGCGAGGTGGTGGGTGACCGCACGGTGGACGAGGTGATCACCGTGGGGCGCCAGGAGATCGAGGCGGAGGTGCTCGTGCGCCTGCAGCGGCGCTGCAACGAGTACGAGCTCGGCATCACCATCGATCAGGTGCAGCTCAAGAACGTCAACCCCCCCGAGCCCGTGCAGCCGAGCTTCAACGAGGTCAACCAGGCGCAGCAGGAGCGCGAGAAGGCGATCAACGAGGCCAACGGCGAGTACAACCGCGCCGTCCCGCGCGCCCGCGGCGAGGCGGACCAGCGCATCCAGGCGGCGCAGGGCTACCTCGACAAGCGCGTCAACGAGGCGGAGGGCGACGTGGCGCGTTTCGTGGCGCTCTTGGTCGAGTACTCCAAGGCGCCCGAGATCACGCGCGCGCGCATCTTCTTTGAGACGATGGTGGAGGTGCTGCCGCGCGTGCGGGGCAAGACGGTGGTGGACGCGCGCCTCAAGGGCCTCCTGCCCCACCTCGACCTCACCCCCCAGCCCGCCGGCGCGCAGAGCCGCTGAGAGGAGCGCCCTATGAGCTTCAAGTTACTCCCCGCCGCCGCCGCCGCCGTGGGCGCCCTGGCCCTCTACTCCGCCGCGTTCACCGTCACGGAGGTGGACCAGGTGATCATCACCGAGTTCGGCAAGCCGGTGGGCGAGCCGATCAAGGAGGCGGGCCTGCACTTCCTCAACCCCTTCACGCAGAAGGTGAACCGCATCGAGCGGCGCCTCCTCGAGTGGGACGGGCCGCCCGTGGAGATGCCCACGAAGGACAAGACCTACATCAGCGTGGACACGTTCGCGCGCTGGCGCATCCAAGACCCCAAGCAGTTCTTCCTGCGCCTCCGCGATGAGCGGAGCGCGCAGTCCCGCCTAGAGGACATCTTGGGCTCGGAGACCCGCAACGCCATCGCCCGCCACGAGCTGATCGAGGTGGTGCGCTCGGAGCCGTCGCGCGTGGTCAAGGAGGAGGTGGGGGGCGTGGGCACGCTGTACCCCATCAAGAAGGGGCACCACGTGATCGAGCGCGACATCCTCAAGGCGGCGGCGCCCAAGCTCTCGGAGTTCGGGATCGAGCTGCTCGACGTGCGCTTTAAGCGCGTCAACTACAACGCCACCGTGCAGCAGCGCATCTATGAGCGCATGGTGTCGGAGCGCAAGCAGATCGCCGACCGCTTCCGCTCCGAGGGGGCGGGGGAGGCGGCGCGCATCCGCGGCAAGAAGGAGCGCGATCTGCAAAAGATCGAGTCGGAGGCGTATCGCACGATTCAAGAGGTGCGGGGGCAGGCGGACGCCAAGGCGGCGGAGATCTACTCTCGCGCCTACGGGCAGGGGCCGCAGGCGGCGGAGTTCTATGAGTTCTTAAAGGCGATGGAGACGTACCGCCTGTCGCTGACGGATGACACGAATCTGGTGCTGTCGACGGACAGCCCGCTGTGGCGTCACCTCGGGGCGCGGTGAGCGCGGCGTGAGGGCGTGGGCGCTCACTCCCCCGGGAGGGGGGCGCCCGCCGCGATCCAGGCGCCGAGGGTGGCGCGCTCCTCGGGGGTGATGTGGGTGAGGTTGCCGGGGGGCATGATCTCGGCGTCCACCGCCACGGCCTTGATCTTGGCGGCCACCGCCTTCACCTGCGTG
>VGTA01000331.1 GCA_016874875.1 Deltaproteobacteria bacterium
CCGCCGCCCCCGCTGCCCCCGCTCCGCTCGCTGCGCCGCCTGTGCTCTCGCCCCCCCCACCACCGCCGACTCCGCTCGCGCCTAAGTCCAAGTCCGCCGCCGCCTCCCCGCTTGAGCTCACCGAGCGCGACATCGCCGCGCCGCAGGCGCTCGACCGAGCGGCGCCCGCGCCCGCCGCGCCGCAGGCGCTCGACCGAGCGGCGCCCGCGCCCGCAGCGCCGCAGGCGCCTGACCTCGCCGGCGCCGCCGCGCTCGCCGCCCTCCCGGCGGCGCCGCCGGGGCGCGTGGAGCGGTTTGTGGAGGGGGAGGTGGGGGAGCCGGGGCCCCTCGAGCGCCTCGTGGAGCGCGCGCGGCCGCTCGCGCGCGTCCTCTATCTGGCGCTGGGGCTGCGGGCGCTGCTGCTGCTCGCGCTCCTCGATAGCCTCTGGGAGCTGGTGAGCGGCTATGTGCAGGGGGTCTTTCAGGGGCTCATGAGTCTGCGGGCGGCGCGGCGGGTGGCGGCGCGGCGGGCGGCGGGGCGGCTGGCCGCGGGGACGGCGGAGGACGCCGCCGCCGCGCTCGCCCTCACGCGCTCGCTCCTGTGCGCGCCCTCCGCGCTCTGCGCGCCGCTCTCCGGGCGGGCGACGGAGGAGGCGGCGGCGCTCGTGGCCCTCGAGGGGCGCGACCCGCTCGCCCTGGCGCTCGCCGCCCGCGCGCGCCTCGATGACCTGCGCCGCGACCTGCGCTTCCTCCACCCCGGCGGCGCGGGGCGCACGCTCCGCGAGGCGCTGGTGGGCTACGTCGTGGACCTCATCCCCAACCCGCTCAGCCTCTTTCGGCCGTGGGTGAACTGGCTCGCCGTGTGCCTCGCCCTGCGCTTCCGCCGCCGCGAGGCGCTCCGCCTCTGCGCGGAGCTCGAGGCGGGCGTGGGCGGGCTGCTCGCGGCGCTCGAGGGGGAGGGGGGGGGCGCGCGCGCCCCGCGCGCCGCCACGCCCGCCTCCCGCGCCGCCCTCAGCGCGGCGCTGCCGGCGGCGGAGGACGCGCTCGGGCGCCTGCTCCTGCTCACCGTCCTCAGCCACCACCACGCCAACCCCGACCGCTGGGCGCCGCTCGACCTCGCGGCGGACCTGTGGGCGTCGCGGCGGGCGGGGGGCGCGCCGGCGCGCGTGGTGCTCGGCGCGCGCGTGGCGCCGCGCGCGCTGCAGCACCCGGCGGCGGCGCTCGCCCTCGCGGGGCTGCTGTCGCGGGAGCTCTGCGGGGCGGCGGCGCGGGTGCCGGGGGTGGGGCCGCTGGACGTGGCGGCGGCCCTCGAGGCCCACGCCGCGGTCGCCCGCGCCCGGCGCGCCGCGGGGCGCTTGCGGCGGCGGGCGGCGCTGTGATGTGATGCGGGCGCGCGGGCGTTTCCGCACGCCGCTTGAGCCACCCCGTGAGCCCTGAGCCCTGAGCCCACCTGAGGAGTCCTGAGATGAACACACCCGCCCGGCGCCTGCTCCCCTTCGCCCTCGCCGCCCTCTCCCTCCCCCTCGCCGCCTCCTGCAAGGAACCCCTCGGCGAGCTCGACGACGCGCTCAAGGCGGACCCGCAGCGCTCCCCCTGCCAGGCCTACTGCGGCTGGGCGTCCTCGTGCAACGCGCAGACCCCCGGGCGCGAGGGGGAGGGCGAGGCGCTCACGGCGCGCTGCCTTGAGGCGACGCGGGCGCAGAACGGCTCCTGCGCTGAGATGGAGTCCGAGGGAATCAGCGCGGCCACGTCGGAGCTCTACGCCAGCTGCGTGCGCGCCATCGACGCGGAGGCGGCGGGCGCTGACGCGTGCCTGCCCTTCACGGGCTCCGCCCTAGAGGTGAACGCCGCCACCCCGCCCGCCGACTGCGCCGCCGTCGCCTATGAGGACCGCGACACGTTCAACGTCGCCCGCGTCGCCACCGCCGAGGCCAACGACGCGCTGTGCGCGCGCGTGAGCGAGACGCTCTGCGCGCGCGCCACCTCGTGCCTGGTGAGCGAGTTCGGCGTGCCCGAGGAGGCGCTCGCGGCGCTCACACCAGCGCCCCTCGACCGCTGCCTCGGCGCCCTCGAGGGGGGCGTGACCAGCTCCTGCGTGATGGATGAGCTCTACGCCCTCGACGGGGGCCTCCCCGAGGGCGAGGCGGACGCGGCGGCGTCGCCGGAGGGGGGCGCCCCGCCGGTGCTCTTCAGCGTCAACCCGAATCGCGAGGCGGCGCGCGCCTGCCTCGCCGCGCTCGCCGCGCTGCCCTGCGCCGACCTCTTCAGCGGCGCCCTGCCGCCCGAGTGCGCGGGGGCCTTCTCGGACCCCGCGGCGGCGGGGGGCGCGCTGCGCGGCTTCGGCTGCGGCCTCGAGCGCCCGGAGCTCGAGGCCGCCTGCGGGGCGTGACCGTCACATGAGCACGCCCTCCGCCCCCGCCCCCGCCCCCGCGCACGTCTCTGCGCACGCCTCCGCGTACGCCGCCGTGAGCTCCGCCGCGCCCCCTCCGCTGACGCTCCACCTCCTCGACGCCCTACCGCCCCCCTGGCCCCTCACCGCGGCGGACGGGGCGCAGTGGGGAGAGGGGGGGGGCGGGCTGGAGGGGGCGGACGCCGTGGTCTGCGCGCCCGCGCGCGTGAGCGCCGCCCGCGCCGCGGCGCCGCGCGCCCTGGTGGTGGCGCTGCAGCCCAGCGACGCGGCGCCGGGCGCCCTGGCGGACTGGGGGGAGGCGGGCGGCGCGGCGGCGGACGAGGTGGCGTGGGCGGCGCCGGCGGCGCGTGAGCGCGACGCGCTCCTGCGCCGCCTCCGCGCCCGCCGAGAGCTACAGGCGCGCCGCGAGGAGGCGGAGCGCAAGTCGTTCGCGCTCGAGCTCGCCTCCGAGTGCCTCAGCAAGGTGCACGACGAGAACGAGATCTTTCAGCGCCTGGTGGACATCGTGGCGGAGCAGCTCAGCAGCGAGCGCGTATCGCTCCTGCGCGTAGATCACGCGCGCGGCGAGCTGCGCATGCGGGCGGCGTACGGGATTCCGGCGGAGGTGGTGGCGCAGGCGCGCCCGAGGATCGGGGAGGGCATCGCGGGGCGCTGCGCGGCGCTGGGGCGCCCCATCTTCATCTCAGATCACGAGCGCTTCCGCGCGCAGGGCGCCGATGAGCGGCCAGGGGGGCACCCGCGCCCGATGTCGATGACGGTGCCCATCTTGATGCGCGGGGAGGTGGTGGGGGTGGTCAACGTGACGGGGCGAGCGCAGGCGACGCCCTACTCGCAGCACGACATCGCCTTCCTCTCGGCGCTCATGAGTCACGCGGGTTACCTGATGGAGAGCGCCACCTTGGTGGCCAACCAGCAGGCGCTCAAGGCGTTCAGCGACCGGGTGCTCAACACGCTGCAGGACCCCCTCGTGGTGCTCGACGAGCGCGGCGCGCTGCTCAAGCGCAATGAGCGCTTCTCGCGCATCTACAGCCCCCTCGGCGACGAGGTCCTCCACACGCCGCCGCCGGGGGTGATCTTGGGGCAGAGCTCGTCGGGGGAGGGGGACGGCAAGCTCCTGCGCTGGCTCGAGCGGCTGAATCCGCAGGTGGCGGCGGGGCTGGCGGGGGCGCTGCGCGCGGGGGCGGCGTGGCGCCACAACGGCTGGCGGCTCGGGGAGGAGGTCTTTGACCTGCGGCTGATTCCGTTCGCGGAGTCGAGCGAGGCGGGGGAGGAGCGCCGCGCGCTGCTGTTCTTTCAGGACGTGACGCTGCGTCAGCAGATGCAGAAGCAGCTGGTGGGTGCCGAGAAGATGGCCTCGCTAGGGATCTTGTCGGCGGGGGTGGCGCACGAGATCAACAACCCGCTGGGGTTCGTGAAGACCAACACCAAGGAGGCGGGGCGCTACATCTCGGACCTGCTGGCGGTGGTGGACGCCTGGGGGGCGTTCGCTGAGGCGCAGGGGCTGCCGGCCTCGATTCCGCCGCGGCGCGTGGAGGAGGGCGTGGAGCTCGATGAGGTGCGCCGGGACGCGCCGGCGCTCGTCCGCGAGAGTCTCGATGGCCTCGATCGTATGCAGAAGATCATCGCGAGTCTCAAGAGTTTCGCGCACCCCGACACGGAGAGTACGCACGAGGCGCAGCTGAGCACGCTCGTGGAGCACGCGCTGGTGATCACGCAGGGGAAGTGGCGCCATCACCTCGCGGTGACTAAGGACCTCCCGGCGCACCCGCCCCTCTCGTGCATCCCCAATCAGCTCGAGCAGGTGTTTATGAATCTGGTGGTGAACGCGGCGCAGGCGGCGCAGGGGCACGGGGTGACGGCGGCGCTGCACATCTCGCTCTCGCGCCCGTCGGAGGAGCTGCTCGAGCTGTGTTTCGCCGACACGTGCGGGGGGATTCCGCTCAAGATCGTGGAGCGCATCTTTGACCCGTTCTTCACCACGAAGGACATCGGGGAGGGGACGGGGCTTGGGTTGCACATCGCGCACAACATCATCGAGGGGCACGGGGGGCGCATCCGGGTAGAGAGCGACCCGCCGCGGGGGACGACGTTCGTGCTCACGCTGCCGCTCGGGCGGCAGGGGGGGCCGATCGTGGTGGAGCAGCTCTCGCGGTTTAAGGTCTAGGGGGCGGCGTATGGCGCGCGAGGAGCTTGTGTACTCGGTGACGGCGACGTTGGGGAGCGCAGAGGCGCGGGAGGAGTACTTGCGCTGGCTCGAGGGAGGGCACGCGGCGGCGCTGTTGGCGTGGGCGCGGGCGGCGGAGGTGGTGTGCCTTGAGGGGGCGGAGGGGGCAGCGGGGGGCGAGGGGGGGTGGCGCGTGGAGAGCCGCTATGTGTTTGAGGGGCGCGAGGCGCTCGAGCGCTATCTGCGGGAGGGGGCGCCGGCGCTGCGGGCGGAGGGGGCGGCGCTGGCGGCGCGGCTCGGGGGGGTGTCGTTTGAGCGGCGGGTGGGGGTGCGCCGGTGGCGGGGGGGGGCGGGGGCGGGGGGGTGAGGCT
>VGTA01000332.1 GCA_016874875.1 Deltaproteobacteria bacterium
GCGCTCGCCACCGGCGTGGGCGCCGTCACCCTCGACGCGCCGCCCTGCCCGGAGCTCAACTGCAACGCGGGCGGCTGCCTCGTCAACCCGCTCCACTGGGTGGAGTACGCCGTGCTCGCCGATGAGGACGAGCCCGACCGCACCCGCCTCGCGCGCCGCCGGCTCAGCCCGCAGGGGGCGGCGCCCGTGCCCGATTCGGAGCTGGCGCTCGCGGAGTACGTGGTCAACTTTCAGGTGTGGGGCGACTATGACACGCGCGGCGGGGACGCGGGCGGGCCCGTGGTGAGCGGGGTGGGGCGCGCGCCGCTCGTGCCTGCGGACCCGCGCCTGCGCGACGACCGCGGCAACTGGGCGGGGCAGCTCCCGGAGGGGGACGTCATGGGCCGCTGGCCTCACAGGCTCCGCGGCCTCACGGCCCTCATCTCGGTGCGGGAGTCGCGCCTCGACCCCACCCTCCCGCCGCCCGCCGACGCCGACGGGGGTCGCGCGCCGCAGGAGGTGGACCGCGCCCTCGTGGTGACTCCCAAGGGCGAGGGCTACGCGCGCGTGTCGAGCGTGGTGGGCGGCGTGGAGACTCCTAACCTCTATCGAGGAGACTAGCTATGTGGCGAGCATCTCGCAGCTCGAGCGGCTTGAGCAGGTCGCGCGGGTCAAGTCGGGGGGCGGCGCCCGCGCGGGGCGCCCACCGCGGGGCGCGCGGGAGCAGCACCCTCGTGGCGCTGCTCGTCACCTTCGCGCTGCTCGGCCTCGGCGCGCTCTCCCTGCGCTCCTCTCACCAGGACGTCTCCTCCGCCGGCGCCCTCCGCCGCGCCACGCAGGCGCGGTACGTGGCGGAGGTGGGGCTCCACCACGCGGCGGCGCTGATGCAGCAGCAGGGGAGCTACCTGATGGGCCTACGCAGGCCCGGCGAGGCGCTCTTTGTGCAGAGCGACGGGCTGGTCCGCTACGCGCTCCCGCCCCTCAACCTCGGGGACCCGTACCGCCCGCAGCGGCAGGTGCAGGGGTCGCCTTTCGTCGCGCTCTCCGAGGGGCCCGCGCCGCTCAACCTCGGCCCCGGGCGGGTGCCGAGCTACGAGGTGCGCGTGGACGGCTTCGCCGACGGGGGCGCGCCCCCCGGGCAGGAGCTCGGGCAGAGCGACCTCGGCACCCCCCGCCAGCGCTTCTGCGTGATGGAGTTCACCGCCACCGGCTACGTGGCGTCCACGCCGCTCCCCACGCCCACCGCCCGCGCCGCCGACGAGGGCGCCTGGCGCGCCTCCCTAGAGCTCGTCGCCGAGCAGCAGCTCAAGGCGGCGGTGGTGGTGGGGCCCTTCCTGATTTCATCGTGCGCGCCTTGAGCGCGCCCCTGTGAGCTGAGTCCTGTGGGCTGAGTCCTGTGAGCCTTCTGAGAGAAAGCGAGCTGAGAGATGCGTCACCTGCTCCCCCTGAGCGCCCAGGTCGCGCTCGCCGCCTGCGCCGCGCGGGCCGCCGCGGCGCCGCCGCCCACGCCCGAGGTCATGATCGTGCTCGACGCGTCGAGCTCGATGCAGTTTGTGCCCGAGGTCGACGCCTTCCCCTCCGGGTGCGCCTGGACGGCGGGAGTCGCCCCCGCCGTGGACCCCGCGCTGCAGGGGGGGGACGCGGGCGCGGGGAGCGCGGTGACGCGCCTCCACCACGCCCTCGACCACCTCGCGGGGCGGGTGGAGGGCACACGCGCGTGCCGCGCCTACTCCCCCGCCGAGCGGCGGTCGGCGAGCGACCCGAGCGCCGCGTTCGTGATGGGGGAGGACGGCGATTTTCCGCACTTTAGGGCGCTGTGCCGCTCGGAGGGGGCGGCGGCGCCCAACGTGCCCTGCGGCGCTGACCACGGGCGCGCGCGGGGGGCGCGCGACCCCGACAACCCCGGCCTCCTCTCGCCGGTCAACATCAGCGAGGACGGCTTCATCCCAGAGGCGGCGGGGCGGGTGCGCTTTGGGCTCATGGTGAGCGACTCCAACCCCAAGGCCGCCGACACGCCGCAGCGCCGCGCGGCGATGCGCGACTGGTCGTTTGGCGATGAGCGCGTGCGCGTGCCGGCGCTGCCGGCCGCGGACCTCAACAACGGTCAGCAGCGCCGCGCCGACGGGCTCGTCAACGTCACGGCGCCGAGCGCCGCCCTCGCCGCCTCCTATGCCCCCGGCCTCACCTCGCCCGCGCGCGCGCCGTGGCACGACGGGGCGCCCTACGGCGTGAGCTCCTACACACACTCCTCGTACCTCGCGTCGTTCGCCGGGCTCGAGGTCAACCTCGGCGTTCAGGGCGAGGAGTCGCCGGCGGGGCGCCTCATTCACCCCTGGCTCGGGGAGGCGCTCAACCCGCTCCGCCCGCTCGAGGACGGGGACGCGGCGCTCACCGCGGCGCACAACGCCTGGGTGCGCGAGGAGCTCCGGCGCGTGGTCCCCACGGGCCCCACGCCGCTGAGCGCCATGCTCGCGGACCTCAAGCGCTACTACCAGTCCCGCCCCGCGGACGCCTGCCGGGCGCGCGCGGCGCTGCTGGTGACGGACGGCGCCGAGAGCCCGTACATGCCGCTGCGCCCCTGCCAGAACGACGGCGACTGCGCGGCGGCGCCCTTCCGCGGGGCGTGTCGGGTGACGCGCCAGGGCGCCTGGGTGCACCACGAGCGCCTCAGCGCCACGGCGGCGCAGGCGTGCCAGCAGGGCTCGTGCGCCAAAGTGTGCGCCTACCCCGACGGCGCGCCCTACGCCGCCGCGCTCGAGTCCGCGCGCGACATCTACACCCAGCTCGGCGTGCCGGTGTTTGTGGCGACGGTGGGCCTGCCGCGCGCCGAGGACTTTAACGACCAGCCGAGCGCCATGCCGCCCGCGCTCGCCTACGCCTACGAGCTCGCGCGCGCCGGCGCCCCCGACCTCGGGGCGCGGGAGGGGACTCCGGGCCTCTATCGCGTGGAGGACCTCTCCGGCGCCTTGAGCGCCGAGGAGCTGATTCGGCGGGTGACGACGCGGCAGCGCGTGACGCGCGTGGAGACGCAGCCCCTCGCGCTGGGCGTGACGCCGAGCGACGCGCCGTGGGGGGAGGCGCCCGAGGAGGGGCTGCGCCAGCTCCGCCTCGCCACGAGCGCCTACTCCCCCGCGCTCGACACGCGCTACTACGGCGAGGTGTGGGAGGCGCGCATGGGCTGTGACGGCGCGCCGCTGCCGCGCGCGGGGCTCAAGCAGCTCGGCGAGCTGCGCTTTGAGGAGCGCGTCGCCGCGCAGGTGAGCCGCCCGGCCTTCACCGCCCGCCTCGACGCGCCCGAGCAGGGGGCGCGCGCGGTGGTGGACGCCGCGGGGGCGCTGTTCAAGGCCGACGGCGCCGCGGACGGGCCTGACGCGCAGCTCTATCTGCCCGGCCTCACCGCCGAGCAGCTCAAGGGGGTGGGGCTGCAGGCGCGCGGCTACTTTGGCGCGCGCGGGGTGAGCGGCGGGGTGGCGCAGCGCCGCGCGTTCGGCGCCACGCGCCGCGGGGACGTGGTGGGGCTCACGCCGCCGTCGTTCGTGGAGGGCTCCACGCGCCACGAGCGGCCGAGTCTGGCGGCGGTGACGGGGGACGACGGGCTCACGCACGTGTTTCGCGCCTTTGACGGCCTCGCGCTCTTCTCGTTCGTGCCGCGCACCTCCTGGCGCCTGTGGGCGGCGCGCCGCGAGGCGAGCGAGGTGCGCGTGGATGGGCCCCTCGCGGTCGCCGACCTGATTCCCTGCCGCGCGGTGAGCGGGGCGGGGACCCCGGCGTGCCCGGTGGGGCGCGTGGTGGAGACGCGCCCGGTGGTGGTGGGGGCGGTGGGCGCGGTGGGCGCGGAGGTGTTTGGCTTTGAGGTGCCGTTCAGCGCCGAGGCGCTCCGCGCGGAGGCGCCTGCGCTCTCGAGCTGGCCGCAGGGGGCGGCGATGTGGAGTCTGACGCCAGAGGGGGCGGGCGGGAATCCCTTGGGCCGCGCGGTGTCGCGCCCGGCGCTGACGCACGTGCGCCTCGGGGAGCAGGTGCGGGCGGTGGCGGTGGTGGGGTGCGGCGACGACCCGAGCGCCGGTGAGCAGCCGCTGCCGCTCGGGGCCGGGCGCTGTCTGCTGCTGATCGACCCCTTCACGGGGGCGGTGCTCTACGCGGTGAACGCCGCGACGCACCCCGGGCGCCTCACGTACCCCGTGGTGGGCTCGCCCGCGGTCTACCCCGATGACCTCAACGCCCCCGCCGAGCAGGTGTACTTCGGCGACCGCGCGGGGCAGGTGTGGCGCCTCGACCTCAAGGGGGGCGACACGCGCGACTGGGAGCTGGCGCGGGTGTGGCCGCTGGCGGAGGGGGCGCCCCCGGAGCTCGCGCGAGGGGTGGGGTTCGCCGTGGTGGAGCGCCCGAGCGTGTCGCTGGCGCAGAATCGCGACCGCGTGTTGGTCTTTGGGACCACGGGGCCGCGCCTGAGCGCGCCGCCGCCCGGGGAGCGCCTCGCGGGCGCGGGCTATGTGGTGAGTCTGCGCGAGCGGCGCGGCGTCAGTGCGCAGGGGGTGGCGGTGACGGAGGTGAGCGCCAACTGGGTGATGGACCTCGCGGAGGGGGAGGAGGTGACGGGGGCGCCCAAGGTGCGAGACTCGGTGCTCTATGTGACCACGGCGCGCCCCTCGAGCGCGCAGGTGTGCGGGCAGGCGACGGCGCGCGAGGGGCGCCTCTATGGGGTCCACTACACGCGCGTGCTGCCGGGGGCCTACGTGGACCCGTTCGGGGCGCGGTCGCTGCGGGTGGTGCCGATGCTGCCGCGCTACACCGAGGAGGGGGAGCGGGCGGATGACGGGCTGAGCGTGGTGCTGCCCCCGGGGCGCACGGCGAGCGGGTTCGCGCTGGTGCCGACGCCGTCTTGCTCTCCTGAGCTGGGGGCGGTGACGGAGCTGGTGATGAATCTGACGGAGGAGGGGGCGGGG
>VGTA01000333.1 GCA_016874875.1 Deltaproteobacteria bacterium
AAAATCGAGCGCCGCCTGCCCCTCGCCCTGCCCCCCGCCCTGCCCCTCGCCCTGCCCCCCGCCCTGCGCGCCCTCCTGCGCGCCCTCCTGCGCGCCCTCCTCCTCATCCCCCAAGACGCCGTCCGCCTCCGCGCGCAGTGCGATGCGGTGCGCCTGCGGCAGGTCGATGAGCGCGCAGCGCACCCCCCGCTCGCGCGCGTAGAGGGCGGCGCGCCACTCGGGCGAGTGCTCCGTGAACGGCGTGAACGACGAGTAGCCGCGCTGCTTGGGGGCGTAGCACAGAATCGCCACGGGCGGACGCAGCGCGCCGAGCCCCGCGCCCTCGGGCTCTAGGCCCTCCAAGAGCGGCGTGCCCTCCGGCGGCCCCTCGATGAGCACGCAGTCGGGCGCCAGCGCCGCCAGCGCGCGCTCCACCGCGCGCGCCGAGCCGGGGCCGTGGTGGCGCACGCCGAGGAGCGTGACCTGCTGCTTACCGTGAGGCGTGCCGCTCACCTGCGCGCTCATGCCCCCCCTCCTCAGCGGCGCTCAGCGGCGCACGCGGCGTAGAGCTCCCCCCAGCCCTCACGCCCCCGCATCACCGCCTCGAGGTACTCGCGCCACGCGGGCTCGTCCTGCGCCCGATCCCGCACCACCGCGCCCTCGAGGGCGCTCGCCACGTCACGCGCCGAGAGGGCCCCGTCGCCAAAGTGCGCGGCGAGCGCCAGGCCCTGATTCACCACCGAGATCGCCTCCGCCGCGCTCAAGACCGCGCTCGGCGACTTGACTCGCGTGAGTCCGTCGAGCGTGAGCCCCTGGCGGAGCTCGCGGAACACCGTCACCACCCGGCGGAGCTGCTCATCGGCGGGGGGGAGCGCCGCGGCGCCGAGGGAGGACGACGACGCCGCCACGCGCTCGCGCACGATCTGCACCTCCTCCTCAAAGGTGGCGGGCGTGGGGAGCACCACCGTGTTGAAGCGGCGCTTGAGGGCGCTCGACAGCTCATTGACCCCCTTGTCGCGGTCGTTAGCGGTGGCGATGAGCGCGAACCCCTCCCGCGCCTGCACCTCCATGTTGAGCTCAGGGATGGGCAGCGTCTTCTCGGAGAGCGCCGTGATGAGCGTGTCCTGCACGTCGCTCGGGATGCGCGTGAGCTCCTCCACGCGCACCACCTTACCGAGCCGCATCGCCCGCATCAGCGGACTCTCCACCAGCGCCCGCGGACTCGGGCCCTTGGCGAGCAGCTCCGCGTAGTTCCACCCATAGCGAATCGCCTCCTCGCTCATGCCCGCGGTGCCCTGAATCAAGAGCGTGGAGTCGCCGCAGATGGCGGCGGCGAGGTGCTCCGAGACCCACGACTTGCCCGTCCCGGGCACCCCGAGCAGCAGGAGCGCGCGGTCGGTCACGAGCGTGGCCACCGCCACCTCCATGAGCCGCCGCGCGCCAAAGTACTTGGGAGTCACCCGCGCCCCATCAGGCAGCTCAGCGCCGAGGAGGTACTGCACCACCGCGCGCGGCGAGAGCGCCCACTGCGGCGGGCGCGGGTGCGCGTCGTGGCGCTTGAGCGCCTCGAGCTCGTGCGCGAACAGCTCCTCGGCGTGCCGTCGGAGGACGCTGGGGTCGTTGGAGGGGGCGTTGGAGAGGGAGGCGTCGTGGGGCGATGTGCTCATGTGGTGGTCTTCTCTGTGGGGGCGCGGTGGGCGCTGGGGGCGCGCTTGGGGGCGCGCTTGGGGACACGCTTGAGGGCGCGCTTGGGGACGCGAAGGTCAGCCCTCGCTCACCTCACGGCGAGCGCGGAGGTGCCACGCGGACTCGTGGAGGTGACCGAGCGCCTGAAAGAGGTCCTTGTGGGCGGCGCGGGCGCGCCTCCCCTCCGCCGTGAGGAGCGCCGCGGACCACACGGGAGCCGAGCACACGAGCCACAGCGCGCACACCTCCGCCGCGCGCCGCCGCAGCTCCTCGCGCCGCGCGTCAGCGAGGGCGCTGAGGGCGAGGGCGAGGGGGGCGACGAGGGCGACGGTGGCGCCCTCCTCCTCGACGCCGAGAGGGCGCGCGAGGGCGCGCCACACGACCTCCGAGGCGGCCGAGGAGGGCGCGGGAGCGCGCGCGCCCGCCTCCTCACCCCAGCGCGCCGCGCCCCCCCGCGCGTCATCGGCGGGAGAGGGGGACGCCGACGGGGGGGGCGGGAGTCCGGCGGGGGAGTACGCCGACGCGAGGAGGGGCGCCCAACGCGCGTCCGCGGCGGCGAGCCAGCGCCCCCGCTCCCCCGCGAGCCACAGCGCGAGCCACGGCGGCAAGGGGGGCTCCCCCGAGGCGCCCGAGGAGGCGCCCGAGGAGGCGACCGAGGAGGCGCCCGAGGAGGCGCCCAAGAGGCGCTCTAGGGCGCCGGCGAGGAGGCGCGGCGGCGCCTCGCGCCCCGCCCTGCGCGCCGCCAGCAAGCACACCGCCACGGCCGCCGCCGCCCCGCCCTCCCCGCCCACCTCGTCGCCCCCCTTGACGGCGAGCGCGAGCGCGTCAAAGCGGCGGAGCGCGAGGGGGGACGGGGGCGCCGGGGGGTGGAGGTCGAGGGGGGCGGCCGCGAGGTGGGTGAGGGCGCGGCGCGCGAGGTCTGAGAGCGCGAGCGCGCGCCCGAGGTCCGCCGCGAGCGTCTCCGCCGCCTCCGCGCCCGCCGCGCTCGTGAGGCGCGGCGCGCCCGCGGGGAGGGCGGCGGCGCCGAGGACGGCGCGCTCGTAGGTGGCGGCCCAGGGGGGGAGGGGCGCGGCGGGCGCGGTGCCCGCCGGGGAGTCAGGTCGCATAGACGAGCTCCCCGCGCGGCGTCACCAGGCACAGCGGGCGGTGCCCCCGCGCCGTGGACTCCGCGAGCAGGCAGCACGCCCCCTCCCCCTCCTCCCCCCCCGCCGCGAGGAGGCGGCGGCGGGCGCTGAGGTCGGGGAGGTCGAGGGGGAGTGCCGCGCCGCGCGCGTCCACCGCCCACAGCGGGTCCCCCTCCCCCGACGCCGCTGAGCACGCCACGCGCACGCCGCGCGCCGCCAGGGGCGTGCGGTCGCGCCAGGGGGCGGCGGCGAGCGCCTCCGCGCGCCAGTCGAGCGCCTCGCCGAGGTCCTCCGCCCACGGCAGGCGCGCCCACTCCTCAGGGCGCAGGCGGCCGGCGCCGAGCACGATGGGGCGCTGCTCGCTCCCGCCGAGCGCCGCGCCCTCGAGCGGGTGCGCGAGGAGGCGGCGGGGGGCGCCCCCCTCAAAGGGGCGCAGGGGCACCGCGGCGCGCTCCCCGAGGGCGAGCTGCGGCGGGAGGGGCGCGGGCCCAAAGGCGTAGTCGAGGCACACCGCCCAGCCCGCCAGCCCCGGGGCGCTCGGGCGGCGCCCGGCGGGCGCGAGGCGCGCGAGCCAGGTGCGGCGCTCCACGAGCCCCCCCTCGCGCTCGCGCGCCGCCCCCACCGCCGCCCAGTCGCCCGCCACGGGCTCCTTGAGGCGGACCTCCTTGGGCGGCTCGCTCAGGCCCACCTCCGTGAGCAGGTCCACGCGCGCCTCAAAGGGCAGCGCGTCGGCCCGCGCCCCCGCGCTCGCGAGCAGCCACAGCTCCCCGAGGGCGAGCGAGACGCGCTCGAGGGGCTCGAGCGGGCGGAGGTCATCGGGGCGCGGCGCCTCGGCGTAGCGCTCGTGCGCCCAGCGCCCCTCGTCCCCCAAGAGCGCCGCGAGGCGCTCGAGGCGACGCGACACGCCGCGGCACTCCACGTTCATCATGCGCGCGGCGAGGTCGAGGACGCGCGCGTGGCCCGCGTGCAGCAGCTGCGCCGCCCCGAGATCGAGGGCGTCCTCGAGCCACAGCGCGAGGTCGCGCAGCCCCAGCGCCACGAGCGGGCGCTTCTCCGCCCAGCGCTCCTCCCAGGCCGCGCGCGGGTCATGGTCGCGCGCCGCCGCCTCGGGCGCGCTCGGCTGTGCTCGCGTCTCTTGTCGCGTCTCTTGTCGCATCACCTCTTGACCTCACACCGCGCCGCTCGGCACTCCGGACTCCAGGGGGCGCGGGGGAGCGCCGCGGGACCTAACACGCCGCCGCGCGCCACGCGTGCGCCCGGCGCGATTTATTTTCGGCCCCTCTCGCCGCGCCGCGGCGCACTGATAGGCATAGAGCTCACGCCCACACCCTTGTCGCGCGCGGCGGTGGCGATCTCGCTCTCGGCGCCGGCGCAGGCGGTGAGGCTCAGGGCGGTGACCTCTACTCGGCGCCCACCACGGGCGCGCACGCCCCCTCCGCCAGCGGGCACCCCCAGAGCCACGCCCCTCCCGCGCCCCCCCCGCCCCCCACATAGACGACTCCGCCGCGCAGCGCCAGGGCGAGCACGGGGGCGGGGGCGGGGGCGGGGGCGGGGAGGGCGACGCGGCGGACCAGGCGCGCCGCCGGGGGGGAGGCGCTGAGGTGGTAGAGCGCCACCGCGCCGTCCTCGCCGCCGCTCGCCGCCCAGGGCCAGTCGGGGCGGGTGAGGTCGGCGCGGTGGCCGCGCGCGCCCTCGGGGGGCGGGGCCTCGGTGAGGCCGCGGGCCACGCCGTCGCCCCAGAGGCGCACGACGCCGTCGCTGCCCCCCGTGAGCCACAGCCGCGCGCCCCCCGGCGCCGTGAGCGGGAGCAGGGCGGTGGCCCAGCCCGCGTGCGCGGCGCGCCCGCCGCGCGCCTCGCCCATCGCGCGCCCCCACCGCCGCAGCCAGCCGTCGCTGCCCACGCTCAGGACCTCATCGCCGTCGCGGGCCACCGCGAAGGCCGCGCGGCGGTGCTCGCCTGCGGTGCGCCACAGGCGCGCGAGCCCCCCGCGCCCCCCCGCCGCCGCCCCCGCGGGCGCGCGGAAGCGCGCCACCACCCCGCGGTCGCTCGCCGTGAGCCAGCCGCCTTCGCCGTCGGGCTGCACGTCGTTGACCCTGAGTTCAGGCGCGCGCTCGCGCGCGAGGG
>VGTA01000334.1 GCA_016874875.1 Deltaproteobacteria bacterium
CGGCGAGCCACGGGCCGAGGGCGGCGTCGTCGTGGGCGGCGAGGAGCGCGAGGAGGGCGGCGCGGGCGCGGGCTCCAGGGGCGGGGGCGCCGGGGGCAGCGGCGCCGGGGGCGGGGGCGGGGGCGGTGCTCATGGGGGGGCCTCGGGGGACGGGGGCGCGCCTCAGCGCAGCGGGCTCCAGGCGGCGCTCGGGAAGGACTCGCCGGCGGGGGGGGAGTTGGCGAGCACGTAGGCGGCGCGGCGGTTGCGCGCCTCGTCGGCGCCGTCGGGGGTCTTGACCAGCTGCCCGCGCTCGCCGAAGCCGGCGGAGAGGACGGGAATCGGCAGCCCCTGGCGCTTAAAGTGCTGGGCGATGACGCGGGCGCGCGCCTGGCTGAGCTTGAGGTTGTCGGCGGCGTCGCCCACGGCGTCGGTGTAGCCGCCCACGTAGAGCTGCAGGTCCACCGAGGCGCCGTCGTCGCCCATGGCGCGGCGGAAGCGCGCGAGCTCCTCCTCGATGGCGACCACGGCGGCGTTCATCTTGGGCAGCTCCGCGGCGCGCAGCTCCGCCGAGCCGCTCTCGAACAGCACGTCCTCGTGGGGAATCTCGGCGTACCAGCGCGCGAGGCGGAAGGTGAGCCAGCTGTCGTAGGCGTCATAGACCTTGAGCTCTAGGCGGCGGGGGACCTCGTCGCGCGGCTCAAAGCGCGCGCCGTAGCGGCCCTTGCCCTCCTCCTTGAGCGACAGGCGCTCGCCCCACAGCCGCTGCCCCTCGTCGCCGAACGCCTCGAGCTCCACGCTGGCGAGGGGGAGGCTGGAGGTGAAGGCGAGGGCGCCGGTCTCAAGGGAGCTGGCGGCGAGGTCCACCTGCGCGTCGAGCGCCCCGGCGCTCACCACGGAGAAGCGGAACGAGACGCTCTGCTCGGCGCCCTCGCCGTCCTTGCCCCGCACCTCCGCCTCCCACTCGGAGGTGCCAGGGGGGGGGGTGAAGGTGACCTTGTAGGACTTGCGGTCGCTGAGGGCGCCCTCGCGCTTCACGATCTGCGTCTTGCCGGACGAGAGCGTGACGGTGACGCCCTTGAGGGGGACGGGGGGGCGGAAGGAGAGGTGCGCGCGCTGGCCGGGGGTGACCTGCTGCGAGGCCTCATACGACCAGTCCGCGGCGTGGGCGCGCGCCGCGCCCGCGAGCGCGATTCCGGCGCCGAGCCCGAGGGGGGCGAGGGCGAGGGCGGCGCGGAGGGCGGGGGCGAGGAGGGGCGCGGGGGGAGGGCGGCGGGTCATCGTCGGGGGTCCTTCGTTGTGCGAGGGCGTCGTGGGCACTAAGATGTGCCAACAGGCGCCCCCTTGTCAAAGCGTGAGAGCCCGCGCGGCGCGCGCGGGGGGGGGCGCGAGAGGATTCGCCCATGCCCGCCCCCGCCCCCGCCCCCGCCCCCGCCCCCGCCCCCGCCCGCCCCAGCGACATCTACCGCCCCGACCTGCTGCGGGGGCAGCGGGTGCTCGTGACGGGCGGCGGCTCCGGAATCGGCTACGCCATCGCCGAGGAGTGCGCGCGGCTCGGCGCGCGCGTGCACATCGGCGGGCGCGACGAGGGGCGGCTGGGCGCGGCGCTCGAGGGGCTGCGCGCCGCGGTGCAGGGGGCGGGGGGCGACCCAGGCGCGGTGAGCGCGGCGCCGCTGAACATCCGCGAGGAGGAGCGGTGCGAGGAGTGGGTGGCGGGCGCCGCCGAGCGCCTGGGGGGGCTCGACGCGCTCGTCAACAACGCGGGCGGGCAGTTCCCCTCGCCGGCAGAGCACATCAAGCCCAAGGGGTGGCGGGCGGTGATCGACACCAACCTCAACGGCACCTTCTTTATGAGCCAGGCGGCGGGGCGGCGCATGATTCGTCAGCGTCAGGGCCAGATCGTCAACATCATCGCCAACATGTGGCGCGGCTTCCCCGGCATGGCGCACACGGGGGCGGCGCGGGCGGGGGTGGAGAATCTCACCAAGACGCTCGCCCTCGAGTGGGCCAAGCACCAGGTCCGCGTGAACGCGGTGGCGCCGGGGGTGATTCGTTCGTCGGGACTCGAGACGTACCCGGAGGCGGTGCGCGCGATGCTCGAGCGTGAGGTGCCGGCGCAGATTCCGCTTGGGCGCTTGGGGGAGGTGGAGGACGTGGCGTGGGCGGTGGTGTACCTGCTGAGTCCCGCTGGGCGCTACGTGACGGGGGAGACGCTGTGCGTGGACGGGGGGCAGGCGCACTGGGGGACGGTGTTCCCGGTGCGCTGACGCGCCCGCGCCCGCGCCGCCTCACTCCCCGTCGTCGCCCTCCTCGGCGCCGTCGTCACCCTCGTCCTCCTCGTCGCCCTCGTCGCCCTCGTCGCCCTCGTCCGGCTCCTCGGGCTCCTGCTCGTCGTCCGCCGCCAGGACCACGCCCTCCGGCACGATCACCTCCGCCTCCTCGAGGGCCTCCTCGTCGGGGGCGGCGGCGTAGCGGGCGACGCTGACGACCTCGGAGTCCTTGGGCACCTTCATGAGGCGCACGCCCACCGTGTTGCGCCCGATCAGGCTCACGCCGCTCACCTTGCTGCGCATGATCACGCCCTGGTCGGTGACCACCAAGAACTCGTCCGTCTCCGCCTCCACGAGCATGATCCCCACCACGTCGCCGTTGCGCTCGCGCGGGCGGATGCCCTTGATGCCGCTGCCGCCGCGGCTCTGGAGGCGGAACTCGTTGAGGGGGGTGCGCTTGCCGAAGCCGCGCTGGGTGATGGTCATCACCGACAGCTCCGCCTCGCGCGTCGGGTCAAAGTTGACGCAGCCCACCACGGCGTCGTCGTCGTGCTTGAGCTTCACGCCGCGCACGCCGCTCGCGCCGCGCCCCATCTGGCGCGCCTGGGACTCGTCGAAGCGAATCGTCTGGCACTTCTTGGTGGCGAGCATGATGTGCTCCCCCGGCGACACCAGGCGCACGGCGATCAGGGCGTCGCCCTCGTGGAGGTTGAGCGCGCGGATCCCCGAGGCGCGCACGTTCTTGTAGAGCATCAGCTCGGTCTTCTTGATGCGCCCCTTCGCCGTCACGAACAGCACGCTCTTGCCCGCCTCGAACTCCTTGATGGGCAGCACCATCGCCAGCCCCTCCCCCTCGTCGAGGGCGAGCAGGTTGTTGAGGGGCTTGCCGCGGCTCTGGCGGCTGCCGGCGGGGAGGTCAAAGACGCGGGACTTGAACACCTGCCCGCGGTCGGTGAAGAAGAGCATGTGGCTGTGGGAGTTGGCCACGAACAGGTGCTCCACGTAGTCGTTGTCCTTGGTGGCCATGCCCGCCTTGCCGCGCCCGCCGCGATTCTGGGTGCCGTACTCGCTGAGCGGGGCGCGCTTGACGTAGCCGCCCTTGGTCACGGTCACCACCATGTCCTCGCGCGGGATGAGGTCCTCGAGGTCGAGGGTGGCGGCGTCGGCGAGAATCTGGGTGCGGCGGGCGTCGCCGAACTGGTCGCGGACCAGCAGGAGCTCTTGGCGGATGAGGCCCTTGAGCGCCGCCTCGTCCTCGATGAGGTGCGCGAGGCGCGCCATCTCCACGCGCAGCCCCGACAGCTCCTCCTCGATCTCGGAGCGCTCCAGGGCGGTGAGGCGGCGGAGGCGCATCTCGAGGATCGCCTTGGACTGCTCCTCCGAGAGCCCAAAGCGCGCCATGAGCGCGTCCTTGGCGTCGTCGGCGTTGGGGCTGGCGCGCAGCACCTTGATCACCTCGTCGATGTCGCGCAGGGCGATCTCGAAGCCCTCGAGCAGGTGGGCGCGGGCGCGCGCCTTGGCGAGCTCGAAACGGCAGCGGCGGAGGGTGACGTCGCGGCGGTGGTCGAGGAAGTGGAGCAGGAGGTCCTTGAGGGGCAGCGTCTTGGGCTCGCCCTGCACGATGGCGAGGGTGTTGATGCCGAAGCTGCTCTGGAGGGCGGTCATCTTGTAGAGGGTGTTGAGGACGACGCTGGCCTGGGAGTCGCGCTTGAGCTCGATGACCATCCGCATGCCCTGGCGGTCGCTCTCGTCGCGCAGGTCGCGGATGCCCTCAAGGCGCTTGTCGCGCACGAGCAGGGCGATCTTTTCGAGGAGTTTCGCCTTGTTGACCTGGTAGGGGAGCTCCGTGACGATGATGGATTCGTTGCCGCGCCCGTCCTCCTCCACGTGGCTCTTGGCCCGCAGGCGGATGACGCCGCGCCCGGTCTGGTAGGCGTCGAGGATGCCCTGGCGCCCGTAGATGATGCCGCCGGTGGGGAAGTCGGGGCCGGGGATGTGGCGCATGAGGTCGTGGGTGCTGGCGGCGGGGTTGTCGAGCAGCTCCACGCAGGCGTCGATGGACTCGGCGAGGTTGTGGGGGGGGATGTTGGTGGCCATGCCCACGGCGATGCCCGCGCTGCCGTTCACGAGCAGGTGGGGGAGCTTGGTGGGGAGGACGAGCGGCTCTTTGCCCGACTCGTCGTAGGTGGGGCCGAACTCCACGGTCTCCTTGTCGAGGTCGCTGAGGAGCTCGTGCGCCACGCGCGCCATGCGGACCTCCGTGTAGCGCATCGCCGCCGCCGGGTCGCCGTCCACGGAGCCGAAGTTGCCCTGGCCGTCCACGAGCGGGTAGCGCATCGAGAAGTCCTGCGCCATGCGCACGACGGTGTCGTAGACCGCCTGGTCGCCGTGGGGGTGGTACTTGCCGATGCAGTCGCCCACGATGCGCGCGGACTTCTTGTAGGTGCTGTTCCAGTTGTTCTTGAGCTCGTACATGGTGAAGAGCGCGCGCCTGTGGACGGGCTTGAGGCCGTCGCGCACGTCGGGCAGGGCGCGCCCGATGATGACCGACATGGCGTAGTCGAGGTACGAGGTGCGCATCTCGTGCTCAATGTGGATGGGGGCCTGTGAGCCGCCGCTGGGCGGTGAGGGCGGGGTGCCTTCCATGGGGGTCGTCTCCTGAG
>VGTA01000335.1 GCA_016874875.1 Deltaproteobacteria bacterium
GCGCTGGGGGGGCGTGTGGTTCGCGCGCTGGGACTGGCGCCGCTGTCCGCGCGAGGCGGGGGAGGCGCTCCGCGCGCACCTCGAGGCGCTCGCGCGGGCGGCGCCGGGCCGGCCCCTCGTGGCGCTAGGGCACAGCTACGGCGGCGTGGCGCTCGCCCTGGCAGCGCGCGACTATGAGGGGGCGGCGCCGCTCACCGCGCACGTCATCGCCGCCCCCCTCGCGGGGCACGCGGCGCTGGAGGCGCGATGCCCCCCCCCCAGCCTCGACGCGCAGCTCCGCGCGCCCCTCTCGCCGCGCGCCGCCCTCGCCCGCGGCGCGGCGCGGCTCGTGCAGTGGCGCACGCAGCGAGACCTCGACGGCGCGTTCGCCGCCTTCGCGCGCGACCCGCAGCCCACCGACGCGCTGCCCATCGAGGCGCATGACCTCGGGCGCGAGTACCGCGGGCGCCGCCTCGGGCACAACTGGTCGATCAGCGCCGTGGTCGACGCCCTCAGCGCCCCAGAGGCGAGCGCGGCACCTTGAGCGCGAGGGCGACATGCGAGGGTGACGGCTGCTGAATTCAGCGTATTTGACGCGCTTTCTGCCTTGACGGGCGCGCGCGTTGCCTTTTTACTCAAGCGGTTATTGAGAGCGCACCCAGCTCCTCTGAGTCAACCCATGATCAACATCACATCCACGGCGCCAGGCGGGTCTCAGGCGCCTCTCACCTGCCTCCCGCGCCCCGCGCGCCCCGCGCGACTCGCGCGCTCCACGCAGGCGAGGGCGGCGTGAGGCCGACGGCCCCGCCCGAGGCCCCCACCGTAGGGCCGCGCCCCGCCTCCCCTGCGCGCGATGACGACTTCTTGGACGTGGGCGAGACGCAGTTCAGCGGCCTCGTGGGGCTGATCGAGGCGCGCCGACACCCCCTCGCGCCGGCGGAGCACGTGAGCGAGGAGCTGGCCTCCGCCATCGAGGACGAGGTGCTCCGCGCCAAGCGCCTGCTCGCGCAGCGCCTAGCCGCCCTCGAGCGCCTTGAGGAGGACGTGCAGGCGCAGCGCGCCTCCCTGCGCGCGCAGCGCGAGGCGCTCGACGTGAGCGAGCGCGAGCTCGACCGCCAGCGCGCCCTCCTCAGCCAGCGCCTGAGCGCCCTCGAGGAGCGCGAGGAGGTCACCCGCCGCCGCTACGAGGAGCTGCAGGCGACGCTGTCGCAGCGCGAGCGCGCGCAGCGCGAGGCGCTCGACGAAGATTTCCAGCGCCGCTGCGCCGAGGCGGAGGAGCGGTTCCGCGAGCGCAAGGCGCAGCTAGAGGCGCAGGTGAGCGAGCGCCAGCGCGCCGCCGAGGAGGCGCTCGCGCTGCGCCAGCGCGAGGCGGAGGGGCTGATCGAGGAGCGCAGGGCGAGCACCGAGGCGCGCCTCGAGGAGCTCAAGCGCGCCGCGGAGCGGCAGGTGGAGGCGACGCGCGCGCGCGCTGAGAGCGCCCTGTCCGACACCCTCGCCGAGGCGCTCCGCGAGCAGGAGGGGCGCCTGCGCGCCCGCCTCAAGGAGGAGCTCAAGGGGGCGGAGCGCGGGCTGCACGAGCGCTACGAGCGAGCCCTGCACGACAAGGAGCACGAGCTCCGCGAGCGCTACCAGGGCGCCCTCGCGGCGCAGGAGGAGGCGCTCGCGTCGCGCCGCGCGGAGCTCGAGACGGCGCTGTCGCGCCAAGTGGCGGAGCAGGCGGAGCGCGCGCGCGAGGAGCGCGAGGGCCTCGCCGACGCCCGCGCCGAGCTCGAGGGGCAGCGCGCCGACGCCGAGGCGCTCCTGCGCGCGCGCGCCCTAGAGCTGCAGGCGGCGCGCGAGGAGCTCGCGCGCGACCTCGAGGCCGCCGACTACGAGCGCGACCAGCTGCGCCAGCGCGAGGGGGCGCTCGCGGGGCGCGACGCGGAGGTGGCGGAGCGCGAGCGCCAGAGCGACCAGCGAGCGCGGGACCTCGCGGAGCGCTCAGAGGCCATCAAGGCGTCCGGCGAGCAGTTCAAGGCGCTCTTGGCGCAGACCAAGGCGGAGCGCGAGCGCCAGGCGTCGCTCACGGCGGAGCTCGAGGGGGCGCACCAGGAGTCGTGCGAGGCGCTCGCGCGCGACCGCGTCGAGCTCGACGCCGCGCAGCAGCGCGTCAGCGCCGAGGGGGCGCGTCTCAGCAGGCAGGAGGCGGCGCTCAAGGAGGAGCGCGCCGCGCTCACCGCGCTCCAAGAGGAGCTCCGCGGGCGCGCGGCGAGCGCGGCGGAGGAGGGGGGGCGCCTCGGCGCCGAGCGCGCGGCGCTGGGCGCGGAGCGGGCGGCGCTGGGCGCCGAGCGCGCGGCGCACAGGCGCGACCTCGAGGCGCTCGTGGCGCGCGAGCGGGAGGTGGCGGCGCTGTCGCGCACGCTGGTGGAGGAGCGCGCGGTGGTGGAGCGGCGCGCGTTTGCGCTCGAGGCGGAGGGGCGGGCGCTGCGCGTCGAGCGCGCGACGACAGAGCAGGAGCGGGCGCAGTCGAGCGCGCTGCTGGCGGCCGCGCAGGAGTCGGAGCGCGCGCAGCGCGCGGCGGAAGCGCGGGCGCGCGAGCACGAGGGGGCGCTTGGCGAGGAGCGCGAGGCGCTGGCGGCGGAGCGCGAGGCGGCGGACGAGGCGCTCGAGGCGGCGCGCCGCTCCACGGCGGCGGTGGAGGAGGAGCGCGCCGCGCTCGAGGCCGAGCGCGCGGCGCTCACCGCGCGAGCGCGCGAGGAGGGCGCGGCTCTCGAGGAGCGCGCGGGGGCGCTTCAGGGGATGAAGCGCGCCCTCGAGGAGCGCGAGGGGCGCGCGGGCGCGCACGAGGAGGCGCTGGCGGCCGACCGCGAGGCGCTGGCCGCCGACCGCGAGGCGCTGCGCGCCGAGCAGGGGCGCTGGGCGGAGGAGCGCGCGCCGCTAGAGGCGCGCGCGGCGCGGGTCCGGGAGGCGGAGGAGGCGCTCGAGGGGCGCGAGCGCGCCCAGCGCGACGAGCGCGCCGCCCTCGACCTCGCGCGCGCCGCCCTCGACGAGCGCCGCGCGGGCCTCGAGATGGACCGCGTGGCCCTCGAGCTGGAGCGGGCGAGCGTGGACGGCATCCAGGGGGAGGCGGCGGCGCTGATGGCGCGGGCGCAGGAGCGGGCGCTGACGGCGGAGCGCGCCGAGGAGGCGCTGCAGCGCCGCGAGGCCTCCCTCGCCCTCAAGGAGCGCGAGCTGAGCGAGGCGCGCCTGGCGCTGTCGCAGGCGCAGGCGGCGTTCCGCGCGACGCAGGCGGAGGTGGCGGCGACCGCGGCGGCCTTCAGCGAGCGCGAGGCGGCGCTGGCGCAGGGCGGCGAGGCGCAGCGGGCGGAGCGCGAGGCGCAGGCCGCGGCGCGCGAGGCGCTCAAGGGGGCACGCCGCGAGCTCGAGCTCGACCAGGCGATGTTCACCTCGGAGCGCAGCGAGCTCAACGACCTGCGCGCCCGCGTGGAGCGCGACCGTGAGGAGGTGAGCGCCCTAGAGCAGGAGGTGGATTCCCTGCACGCGCTGAATCTCAAGATGATCGAGGAGCGCGCGGAGCTTGTGGAGGAGGCGGCGCAGCTGCGCGCGCAGGTGTCGAGCGTGCAGTCGCGCGAGCAGCGGCTCAGCGAAAAAGAGCAGAAGCTGCGCGCTCTCGAAGACGAGCTCGCCGACAGCCTCGACGAGGCGGCGGCGCGCGAGGCGTGGGCCAAGGAGCGCCTCGCGGAGTCGGAGCGCAAGGAGCGCGAGGGACGCGCGCGCGAGGAGGCGGCGCAGCGGGCGCTGGCGGAGGCGCGCGCCGAGCTCGACCGCGCCCGCGCCGCGCAGGAGCGCGCGGAGCGCGAGGCGGAGCTGCACCGGCGCGCCACGCTCGACCTCGACCGCTCCGTGACGGCCATGCGCGCCGAGCTGACCACGCGCCGCGCCACGCAGACGACGGTGGAGGCGCAGCTCGAGGAGGCGCTCGCCACGCGCCTCGACCTCCGCCGCGAGCTCGACGTCGCGCAGCAGCGCCTCGCGGCCATCGAGGCGGAGGCGCAGGCGGCGCGCTCGGTGGCGCTGCGCGCGGAGGAGGCGCTCGAGCGCGTGCGCAGCGGTCAGGTGGGGCAGGCGCAGGCCACGCAGGAGCTACAGGCGCAGATCAGCGCGCAGCTCACCGCCGCGCGCGACGCCGAGCGCGAGGCGCGCCGCGCGCGCGCCGAGCAGAGCGAGCAGCAGACGCGCCTCACGCGCGAGCGAGAGGCGCTCGACCTAGAGCGCGCCGAGGTGCGCCGCGCGCGCGAGGCGCTCTCGTCGCTCGCGCGCGAGCGCGACTCGATCGAGTCGGAGCGCAAGGCGGTGGAGGCGGAGCACAAGGCCGCCACGATCAACCGCCAGGCGTCCGAGGCGGACCGCGAGGCGGCGCGGCGCGAGCGCGCCTCCGCGGAGGCCGAGCGCCGCGCCTTTGAGGCGGGGCGCGAGTCGCGCGCGGCGCGCCGCGGCGGGGCGAGTCTCGCCCCGGGCGCCCTGCCGCCGCCCCCCGACGCCGCCCCCCCGAGTCTGCCTCCGAGCCCCGCGCCGTCCGCGCCCACGCCCGCGCCCGCGCCACCCGCGCCGCCCTCGCCGCCCGCGCCGCCCGCGCCGCCCGCGCCGCCCGCGCCGCCCTCGCCGCCCTCGCCGCCCGCGCCGCCCGCGCCGCCCGCGCCGCCCGCGCCGCCCTCGCCGCCCGCGCCGCCCGCGCCGCCCGCGCCGCCCGCGCCGCCCGCGCCGCCGAGGGTGGAGGTGAGCGCCGAGGGGGGGCGGGGGCGCGCGGCCGGGGGGGCGATCGAGGAGCGCGTCATCGAGATCGGGCCCATCGCCCTGCGCTTCCTCAAGTGCCCCGCGGGGGTGGCGCGCCTGGGCTCCGAGCTCACCGAGGGGCGCTCCGACGAGCAGCCGGCGCACTGGGTGC
>VGTA01000336.1 GCA_016874875.1 Deltaproteobacteria bacterium
GCCCCGCCCGCCCCGCCCCCTCTAGGACCGTCCATGCCTCCCCCCCCTCGCGCCGACGCCCCCGCAGCCCCCGCCGCGCACCACTCGCAGCTCATCGTGGGCGCCGGGCTCGCCGGCCTCTCCGCCGCCCTGCACGCCCCCGAGGCGCAGCTCCTAGAGGCCGCCGGCCACGTGGGCGGCAAGGCGCGCAGCGAGGTGCTCGGCGGCTTCACCTTTGACGTCACAGGGCACTGGCTCCACCTGCGCGACCCCGAGATGCGCGCCCTGGTGCTCCGCTGCTGCGGCGAGGAGCACTTTGAGCGCGTGGAGCGCAAGAGCAGGGTGTGGTCCCACGGCGTGTACACGCAGTACCCCTTCCAGTCCAACACCCACGGGCTCCCCCCCGAGGTGGTGCGCGACTGCGTGATGGGCGCCATCCGCGCCCACGAGCGGCTCACGGGGCTGCTCGCGGGGCGCGCCGCGCTCCCCCCCGAGGAGGAGCCCGCTCGGTTTGACGAGTGGGTGCGCCTCTACTTCGGCGACGGCATCGCCGAGCGGTTCATGCTCCCCTACAACGCCAAGCTGTGGGGCGTGGGCGCCCACGAGCTCAGCGGGCGTTGGTGCCAGCGGTTCGTGCCCCGCCCCCGCCTCGACGAGATCGTGGCGGGCGCCGTGGGCTGCCACCAGGGCGGCGTGGGCTACAACGCCACCTTCCTCTACCCCAAGCGCGGCGGGATTCAGAGCGTGGCGGAGCGCCTCGCCGACGCCGCCGGGCGCGCGCGCCTGCGCCTCGGCGCCCCCGTGGTCGCCCTCTCGCCCCGCCAGCGCGCCCTCACCCTCGCCGGCGGCGAGCGCCTCACCTACGACCGCCTCGTGAGCACCACGCACCTCACGCGCCTCATCGACCTCTGCGGCGACGAGGCGCCCGCCCCTGTGCGCGCGGCGCGCGCCCTCCTCCGCGCCACCGACGTCACCTACCTCAACGTGGGCGTCCGCGGCGCCCTCGGGCAGCCCGACCACTGGGTGTATGTGCCCGAGGAGCGCTGGCCCATGTACCGCGTGGGCTCGTTCTCCAACGCCATGCCGAGCATGGCGCCCCCCGGCTGCTCCTCGCTCTACGTGGAGCTCTCCGACCGCGCCCGCCCCCTCAGCGCCGTGCTGCCCGAGGTGGTGGAGGGGCTCGTGGCGATGGGCATGCTCGCGAGCGCCGAGCAGGTGCTCTTCGCCGAGCCCCGCCACATCCCCGAGGCCTACGTCATCTACGACGAGCACCACGCCGCCGCGCGCGCCGCCCTCCACGCGTGGCTCGACGAGGTGGGCGTGAGGAGCGTGGGGCGCTACGGCGACTGGAACTACTCCTCGATGGAGGACGCGCTCCTCGACGGGCGCGCCGCCGCCGCCTGGCTCCGCGCCGCCCCCTAACCGCGCCCCCCACCGGCGCCCCCCAAGGAGTCCCCATGCCCCGCCCCGCCCCCCGCGCCCCCGCCGCGCCCCGCGCCCCCGCCGCCGCGCCCCGCGTCCCCGCCGCGCCCCGCGCCACCTCGGGTCGCGCGCGCGCCGTTGCCGCCCCGCTCGCCTGGGCGCTCGCCCTCGCCGCGCCCCTCGCCGCCTGTGAGCGCGGCGCGCGGGCGCCCTCCGCGGTCGTGACGGTCGAGGACCTCCGCGCGCCCTCGGCGGGGACGGGGGCGGGGGCGGGGGCGGGCTTAGGGGCGGGGGCGGGCGCAGGGGCGGGGGCAGGGGCAGGGGCGGGCTCAGGGGCGGGCTCAGGGGCTGGGGGAGAGGGGCCGCCGCTCACCCCCGAGCAGGCGCTCCTGCTCTCGATCCCCTCCACCGCCGAGCGCGCCCTCCCCGGGCTGCGCGCCCCCGTCCACGTGGTCCGCGTGGAGGCGGACATCCCGCACATCTACGCCGCCGACCGCCTCGACCTCGCCCGCGCCTTTGGGTTCGTGATGGCCAAGGACCGCTTCTGGATGATGGACCTCGCGCGCCGGCTGGCGCAGGGGCGGCTGGCGGAGCTCATCGGGGACCGGGTGCTCGGCGCCGACATCACGTCGCGCGCGCAGGGATACCCCGAGGTGGCGCGCGCCGTCGAGGCGCGCCTCAGCGCCGCCCGCCGCGCGGAGCTCGAGGCGTTCGTGGGGGGGGTGAACTCCTACATAGACGCCGTGCGCGCCGGGGAGCTCCCGCCGCCGAGCGAGGTGGACCTCGCGTGGCGCCTCTTGGGCGCGGGCGCGCCGGTGGAGCTGATGGCGCCCTTTGCGGTGATCGACGTGCTCTCGTTCACGGCCCTGGTCTTTGGGCAGAGCATGTGCGCCAAGGACGAGCTCGCGCGCACGGCGGCGCGCGACGCCCTCGACGACCTCCCCGCCGACCTCCCCGAGCGCGCCCTGCGCCTCCGCGGGCTGCGCGAGGACGTGTTCGGCTGGGTGGCGCCGCTGGTGGCGGAGTTCACGGCGATGACGGGCGACCCCGCGCCGCGCCCCAAGGGCGAGGCGCCCGCGGGCGCGCCTCCCGCCCCCGCCCCCCGCGCCGCGCGCGCCCCCCGCGCCCTCCTCACCGACCTCTCGCGCCGCCTCAGCGCCCTCAGCGAGCTCAAGGGCGGGCTGGTGGGCTCCAACGGCTGGGCGGTGTCGGGCGGGGTCACGCCGAGCGGCGAGACGCTCCTGAGCGGCGACGGGCACCTGCCGCTCACGGTGCCGTCGTACTTTGTGCAGGCGGGCCTCGACACGAGCGTCCTGAGCGCCGGGGCGGACCCCTGGCGCGTGCGCGGGCACTTCATCCCCGGCCTCCCCGCCCTCGGCGTGGGCACCAATGGGCACGTGGCGTGGACCTTCACCTGCTTTAACGCCGACACCCTCGACTACTACCACGAGCGCGTGCGCCTCGGCGCCGACGGGCTGCCCGACGCCACGCTCTTTGAGGGCGAGTGGCGCCCCGTGACCCGCGTGGACGAGACCTACGAGACGCGCGCGGTGGCGCTCCTGCAGAGCCCCGGCGGCCCGCTCACGCAGCCGCGCTTGATCACCTTCGACGGGCGCCGCCTGCTCTCAATCGAGGGGGCGCCGGCGGCGGAGGGCGCGCGCGAGGGGCTGAATCTCGGCGGCGGCTACCTCACCCCGGGGGACGCCGACGGCGACGGGGAGGTGAGCGCCATCAGCTTTGACGCCACCTACCTCGACGTGGGGCGCTCCCTCGACGCCTACTACGACCTCGCGGAGTCCCTAGACCTCGAGCAGCTCATGAGCGCCCACCGCAAGCTCGCGGTTTTTGGGAGTCACTTCGTGGCGGCGGACCGCGCCGGGCGCCTGCTCGCCTCCGGCTACCACGCCGTCCCCTGCCGCCCCCGCCGCGCGGAGGGGGAGGGCGCCGACCCGCAGCTCGTGCTCGACGGCAGCCGCCACGGCGGCTTTGAGGTGCGCTTCACGCCCGAGGGCGACGTGGACGAGTCCGCCGCCGAGGGCGCCTCCTGCGTGGTCCCCTACGCCGATTTCCCCCGCGCCCTCGACCCGGCGCGCGGCTACGTGGTCAACGCCAACAACGCCCCCGACGACCTCGCCGCTGACGGCGACCTCCTCAATGACCCCCTCTACCTCGGCGGCCCCTGGGCGGTGGGGCTGCGCGCCGGGCGCATCGTTGAGCGCGTGGGCGCCGCTGTGGCGGAGGGGCGCGCCACGGTGGAGGAGATGGCGCGCATCCAGGCGGACGTGCGCTCCGCCACCGCCCACCGCTGGCTCGGGCACCTGCTCGGCGCCCTCGACGGCGCCGCCGCCCTCGCCGCGCGCGCCGCCGCCGGGGAGGCGCTCGAGGGCGCCGACGCGCGCGTGGCGCAGGCGTTCGCCGGCGACGCCGCGCGCATCGCGGAGGCGCGGGGGCGCCTAGAGGCGTGGCGCGCCCGCGGGCTGGAGGCGTCCTCGGGGGTGGAGACGTTCTATCACGCCCTCGAGGAGGGCGAGGGGGACGACGCGGCCGCCACCATGATCTGGAACGCCACCCTCGCGCGCGTGGCCGGCGGGCTGCTCTTGGACGAGGTCGCCGTGGGCGGCGACCGCCTCACCGACAACCGCGCGGTGGCGCGCGCCCTCGACCGCGCGCTCGCCGGGCGCGGCCCGGGCAACCCGCTCGGCCTCGCCGCGTGGCACCCCGCCCACGCCGAGAGCGCGCTCTTTGACGACGCGCGCACGCCCGAGGTCTTTGAGCGGAGCGACGAGCTGCTCCTCGGCGCCCTCCTCGGCGCCCTCGACTTCCTCTCCTCGCCCCCTACGGCGCCGGGCGAGGGCGGCTTTGGCACGTCGAGCATGGGCGAGTGGCGCTGGGGCCTGCGCCACACCGTGCGCTTTGAGTCGATTCTGGCGCCCTTCCTCGGCGACCTCCCGGCGCTCAGCGCCCTCGTGAGTCGTTTCGCTATCACCCCCGACGCCCTCCCCCTCGCCCCCGACCTGCCCGCCGGCGACCCCCGCCGGGGCCTCGTGGGCTTCCCCCGCCCCGGCGACCTGTACGCGGTCGACAACTCCGACCCCGACTACCGCCCCGCGCGCTTTGAGTTCCGCAAGGGGCCCGTCAAGCGCCTGGTCATCTCCCTCGGCGCCGACGGGCGCGTGGGGGGGCAGACGGTGATTCCGGGGGGGCAGTCGGGGCTCACCTCCTCGCCCCATTTCGCGGACCAGGCGGCGGCGTGGCTCGGCAACCGCGCCCTGCCGCTCCGCTTTCACCTCGATGAGGTGGTGGCGGGGGCCGCGGGGCGCGAGGTGTTTGTCCCCGCCCCCTGAGTCCGCCGCGCCGCGCCCAGCGCGCGCGAATCCCCCCCCCCCCCCGGCGCCCCCCCCCCCCCGCAGGGGGGGCCCGCCGCGCCCCCCCCGCACCCCCCCCCCCCCCCCCCCCCGCCCGCCCCCCCCCCCGCCCCCCCCCCCCCCCCCCCCC
>VGTA01000337.1 GCA_016874875.1 Deltaproteobacteria bacterium
TGCACGTCGGCGCTCAGAATCAGCGCGCCGGGGGCGCTCAGGTCGGCGACGAGGGCGCCGCTCACGCACGCGTCGTTGCCCACGGCGTCGCGCACGCACATCTCAAAGGTCGACGCGCCGGGCTCCACGTCCACGAGGGTGAAGCGGGCGGCGGCGGGGCTGCCCGCGGGCACCTGCACGCCGTCGCGCACCAGGACGCCGTTGAGCGAGAGGCGCGCCTCGCGCGCCGTCACCGACGGCGCCTCCGTGGCGGTCACCTCAAACGTCACCTGCTGGCTGAGGGGCGAGGAGGGGTCCTCGTCGGCGAGGACGGTGTAGCGCTCGCCCGCGTCGCGCGCGGGGGCGCTCACGGCGAGGGCGGGGGCGCGGAGGTCCACGGCGACGCTGAGGCCGAGGGACTCGGTGCGGCTCCCCGGCTCCTCCACGCGCAGGCTCAGGCGCAGGGCGCCCTCGGGGAGCGCGGCGCCGCTGAAGGCGACGAGGCCCGTGGCGGGGTCCACCGCGCCCTCCGCCACCGCCACGCCGTCGCTCAGGAGCGTGGCGCGCGCGCCGGCGCAGGCGGGGTTAAAGAGGTCCACGCGCCCGGTGACGTCGAGGCGGAGGGCGAGCGCGCCGGGGGCGCCGCCGGCGCCGCTCACCACCTCGCCGTCCCGCGGGCCGAGGGCGGCGCCGTCGAGGAGGGGGGCGGCGCCGTGGCTCACGAGGGCGCTCGAGCAGCCCACGATGTTGACGGTGGCGTTGAGGGCGGCGCTGCGCGCGCCGTTGCCGCAGGCGTCGGCGGCGCGGGCGTTGAGGGCGTGGGGGCCGGGGGGCAGCGTGACGCGCGCGGGCAGCGTCTGCGCGCCCCCCGCCGCCGCGACGAGGCGCGCCGGCGCGGTGACGAGGGGGGCGTCGCCGCTGTAGAGCAGCACCTCGCGCCCCTCCTCAAGGCCGCTCACCTGCACGCCGAGGTCCACCTGGAAGCCGGTGGCGGGGTCGCCGTCGGCGTCGTTGGCCTCCACGAGGGTGGCGTTGGGGGCGAGGCCGGTGACGGCGAGGGCGGGGGCGCTGACGTCCACGAGGACGGGAATCCCCAGGGGCGCCGCCCAGTCCGGGCGGCCGCCCGAGAGGCTAAAGCCGCCGGCGCTGCCCACGTTGCCGCACAGGTCCTGCGCCACCACCGAGAGGGAGCGGGCGCCGCTGGCGAGCTGGAGCGGGTTGAAGGTGACGTCGCTGGCGGAGGTGCTCAGGCGCTGCACGGTGACGCCGTCCACGCGCACGCTCATCTCCACCTGCTCGCCGGGGGCGGCGCCGGTGGCGGCGCGGGGGGCGTACTGCAGCTGCGGGGCGGCGGCGTTGAGGTCGTCGGCGACGCCGAGGCAGTCGTTGGCGGCGAGGTCGAGCAGGGCGGGGGCGGGGGCGGTGACGTCGACGGCGAGGGGGCGCGAGAAGAAGCCGGCGTCGGTGGGGCCGGGGAGCGGGTTCTGCGCGCGGTCCTGCGCGGCGAGGTAGAGGCTGTGGGCGCCCTCGGCGAGGGAGACGCCGCTAAAGACGCCCCGCCCGAGCGCCACGCGCCCCTGCGCGAGGGTGCGCCCGCCGGGGAGCGCCTTGAGCGTCACCGCCGCGCCGTCGTCGAGGCCCACGGCCACGTAGTCCACGGTGAAGCTGGCGTTGGCGTTGACGGCGTCGGGGTTGGCGCGCTCGCGGCGGTTGAGGCAGCCGCTCTCGTCCACGTCCTCCACCACGCTGAGGCTGACCACGGCGGGGGCGGCGCAGTCGGAGTACACGGGGACGGCGGCGGAGCGCAGCAGAGTGGCGCCGGCGCGCGCCACGAGGGTGAGCGCGTGGCTGCCCTCGGCGAGGGTGACGGGGCACGAGATCGAGCGCCCCTCCGCGTCGAGAGCGCGGCAGAGGCCCTGCGAGGCGTCCACGTCGGCGCCGCAGAGCTCGCTGGGCAGGCCGAGCTGGTCGCTGGCGCAGAGGGCGAGGGTGAGGCCGCTGAGGCTCGCGAAGCCGGAGGAGGTGGCGATGACGGTGAGCTGGCAGCCGAGGCGGGCGCGGTCGGCGTCGTCGGTGACGGAGATGAGCTCATCGCGGCGCGGCGAGACGATGGAGAGGGCGGTGCTGGTGTTGGCCTCCACCACGCGCTCGCTCACGCCTTCGTTGCCGCAGGCGTCGGTGGCGCTGAGGGTGACGGGGACGGCGTTAGCGCCGAGGGTGAGGGCGCCGAGCGCGAGGAGCTCGCAGGCGTCGCCGCCCACCGCGGCGCGGAGGTCGCCGGCGGACTGGGGGGGGGCGGTGCGGAGCGTGACCTCGGCGCCGCCCGCGCCGCACACCTCCACCGCGGCGGGGACCTGCAGGCCGGCGGCGGCCGGGTCGACGTCATTGAAGAAGGAGAGCGTCTCGCCCTCGGGGGGGCTGAGCAGGCGCAGGGTGGGGGCGGCGCGGTCGACGGTGAAGCGCGCCGACGAGGAGAGGGGGGCGCCGCTGAGCGCGGTGGCGCGCACGGTCGCCTCGCACTCGCCGTCGGCGAGGGTGACGGGGGCGAACAGGGCGGCGGTGGGCGAGAGGCGCCCCTCGACGCGCGCCTCGGGGGCGTCGCCGCAGCGCACGGTGAGCGCGGGGGCGGGGCTGGGGCTGAGGCCGCCGGCGAGGGCCGAGATGGGCAGCTGGAAGCCCTCGGCGCTCGACGCGTCGCCCGCCGAGAGGTTGACGCAGGGGGCGAGCCCCTCGGGGGAGAGCAGCGTGAGGGTGGGCGCGTCGGGGGAGAGGGTGAGGGGTGTGCTCAGGCCGCGGAGGTCGCCGCTCACCGGGGTGAGGGTGACGGCGCGCGGGGCGCCCGGGGCGGGGAGGGTGAGCGTCAGGCGCGCGTCGCCGGCGGGGCTGAGGGTGACGGGGCCGGCGGCGAGGGGGGCGTCGAGGCCGGCGACCTCAAGGTTGACGGCGAGGCCGGGCGGGCCGCGGAGGGTAGCGGTGAGCTCCCAGGCGGGGGTGGCGGGGTCCTCGTCGTCGGCGGGGGTGAGGGTGGCGCCGCGCAGGGGGGCGGCGAGGCGGAGGGGCTCGCCGCAGCCCTCGGCGGTGAGGGTGAAGCGCGTGGCGACCTCCGCGGCGCCGGGGGGGGCGGAGCAGGTGGCGAGGGTGACGAGCAGCTCGTTGTCGCCGGGGAGGAGGTCGAGGGCGGGGGTGACGAGCTCGCCGACGGCGCTGAGGGCCTCGCTGGCGGGCGCGCAGGTGGGGAGGGCGCCGTTGAGCGCATAGCAGACGAGCAGCGCGCCGGGGTCGCTCACGGAGAGGGTGACGGGGGCCTGCACGCAGTCGCTGAGGTCGCCGTTGGCGTCCTGCGCGGCGCCGAGGGCGGCGGGGGAGGCGAGGCCCACGCGCGGGGCGTCGCCGCCCACCACCACGGGCACGGAGGCGGCGGGGGTGACCTGCACGGGGATATCGCCGCCCTCGACGCGGGCGCTGCCCTGCACGGAGAGGGTGTAGCGCCCCGGCAGGAGTCCGCCGTCGCCCACGGGGACCTCAGCGGCGTAGAGGGGCTCGGCGGCGCCCTCCTGGCCGGGGGCGAGGGCGAGGGCGCCGACGCGCGCCACGGCGCCGCGCTCGTCGGTGAGGGTGAAGGTGAGGGTGGCGGCGGCGGGGTCGAGGAGGGCGGCGCGCCCGCCGATCAGGAGCGCCCCCTCGGCGCAGGCGGCGCCGGCGGCGGGGCGGGGGTCGAGGAGCTCAAAGCGGGGCGCCTCGTCCACCACGCGGACGCGCAGGGGGGGGGTGAGGGGGGGGTTGAGGCCGGGGTTGGCGAGGGCGACGCACTCGTAGAGGCCCGGCTGAGGGAAGCTGACGCGCGCGGCGCCCTCGTAGCGGGCGTCGTCGGCGGAGCTCCGGCGGAGGTCATCGCGGGTGACGGGGGCGACGCTGAGCACCTCGAGGGGGCCGCCGCCGAGGCGGCAGCCCACGGCGATGGGGTAGCCGCCGACGCGGCGCGCGTCGTCCACGGTGAGGCCGAGGTCCACCTGCACGCCGGGGACCGCGGGGTCGAGGTCGAGGGCGCTGAGCAGCAGCTCGCCGCCGGCGGGGGACGAGAGCTCGAAGCGCGGGGTGATGGCGTCGAGGCAGAGCGAGTAGGCGGGGCCCGGGACGGCGACGCCGCAGGGGTCGCGCGCCTCAGCGCGCAGCGTGAGGCCGCAGAGGTCCCCGCCCACGAGGTCAACGCTCAGGCGCCCGTCGGCGTCCACGCGCGCCTCGGCGGGGGCGCCGGGCAGAGGGGGGTCGAGCGAGATGGCGACGCGGGCGCCCTCGGGGAGGTCGGAGGTGAAGCCTGTCAGGCGCCAGCGCGCCTCGCCGCGGGGGCCCTCAGCGAGGACCTCGGCGGCGTCGCTGAGGGCGAGGCGCGTCTCAGCGGTGAGGCTGAGGCCCTCAAAGGTGAGGGCGGGGCGCTCCACGGAGACGTCGAGGACGTAGGGGGCGAGCTGGGCGGCGCGGCCGTCGGGGTCATCGGCGCGCACGGTGATGGCGTTCTCGCCGGCGGGGAGGGTGACCAGGAGGCGCGCCTCGCCGGCGGCGGCGTCCACGGGCTCGTAGGCGACGCCGTTGACCACCCAGGTGACCTGCGCGCAGGTGGTGGTGGCGCGGAGGGTGGTCTGCAGGCCCGGGAGGGTGGGGTCGAGGTCCACGGCGCCGCTGAGGTCGCAGCCGTCCACGGGGGCGGGGGTCGCGGTGAGGGCGCAGGTGCCCGCGTCGACGCGGAAGGTGGCGCGGGCCTCCACGGGGCCCTGGGGGCCCTGCGCGAGGGCGCGGGCGTTCACCTCACCGCTGGCGGGGAGGGTGAGGGCGCTAAAGGTGGCCACGCCGCCCTCCGCGCGCGCCTCGCCCCGCGCCGCGCCGTCCACCTCGAGGGCGACGCGGCCGTTGAGGG
>VGTA01000338.1 GCA_016874875.1 Deltaproteobacteria bacterium
GGGCGGGGGCGGGAGGGCGGCGGGGGGGAGGGCGAGGCGGGCGGCGTGGGCGGCGGCGGGGGGGGCGGCCTTGCGGTACCCGGGCGCGCAGTCGGCGCTCGGGGTGCTGAGGTCGCAGCCCTTGAGCACGCGCTCGGCGTCGTCGCCGGGGCGGGCGGGGTCGGCGGGGGTGGCGGTCCACTCAAAGGCGAGGCCGAGGGCGTCGTAGAGCCCCCAGGGGTTGGGGGCGAGGGCGCCGGCCGGGGCGCTCTCCTCTTGCAGGAGGCGGATGGTGGTCTCCTCGTCGGTCTGCAGCTCTAGGAGCCAGGCGCTCGCCTGCAGCTGCGCGCGCGTGGCGGGCCAGCCGGCGCCGGCGCGCGCCGCGGCCTCCCACTCGGGGGCGCTGAGGAGGTAGGCGCCGCGCGGGGCGGGCGCGCCGGGGGCGGCGTAGGTGGCGGGGAGTCCGAGGCGGGCGCTGAGCGCGTCGGCGGCGTCGCGGGCCTCGCGCCAGGTGAGGCGCGCGGGGTGCGCAGGGCGCGCGGCGGGCGGGCCGCCGAGGGCGGCGCGCTGCGCCTCGGTGAGCTTGTGGGTGGCGAGCCAGGCGGGCGCGGCGGGGGCGCCGGGGGCGGCGAGGTTGACGTAGCTGAAGCGGAGGGCGACGTCGGGGGTGAGCGCGAGGGCGCGCGTGGCGCCCCAGGCGGGCGCGGCGGGGGCGGCGGGGGGGCGGCGGGGGGGTCGAGGAGGGCGCGCCAGCGCGCTAGCGCCTCGGAGGCGTCGGCGGCGCGCGCCGCGGGGTCGGTCTGGAGCAGGAGCTCGCGGGCGAGGCGCCAGGCGTCGTCGGGGAGGGCGCCGAGGGCGTCGAGGAGCGGGGCGTGGGTGCGGTGGTAGGCGACGCCGAGGGTGTCGGCGCGGAGCAGGCCGCTTGGGTTGTAGGGGAAGGCGGGGTTAGCGTCGAGGTCGCGCTGGCTGGCGCAGAGGGCGGCGAGGATGAGGCCCACGGCGTAGAGGTCGAGGCGGGGGCTCGAGAGGTGCCGCGGGTCGCCATCGGCGGGGTTGAGGCAGAAGCGAATCTGCTCAGGGGTCATAAAGTCGAGCGTGCCCTGCACCTCACCGGCGCGGGTGTGGACGAGGTTGAGCTCGAGGTCGCTGTGCTTGGCGATGCCGAGGTCGATGAGGCGCAGGTCGAGGCTGCCGGGGGCGACGGCGATCAGGAGGTTGGCGGGCTTGACGTCGCGGTGGGTGACGCCGAGCTGGTGGAGGGCGGCGAGGGCCTCGAGGAGCTGGGCGGTGAGCTCAATCGCCTCGCGGGGGCTGAAGGGGGCCTGCGCGGGGCGCCGGGCGAGGCGCTCGCTGAGGTGGTCCTTGAGCGTGGGGCTCGCGAAGTACTCCATGATGAGGAAGGGCGCCTCGCGCCCCTGCGGCTCGGCGGGGGTGGGCGGGGCGCGGTAGACGCCGTGGTCGATGTACTTGAGCACGCGCGGGGAGCTCACGCGCATGAGAATCTTGGCCTCCTGCAGGAAGCGCAGGCGGTGCTGGCGCCACTGCTCGGGCTGCTGGGCGTGATCGGGGCTGAGCTCCTTGATGACGACGGGCTGGCCGGCGCGCTTGAGGTCGCGCCCGAGCCACACCTCGCCCATGCCGCCGCGGTTGAGCCAGTCGCCGCGCAGGTAGCGCCGCTGGAGGGCGCAGCGCTGCAGCTCCTCGCTCACCCACGCGGGGTCCTGCGAGAGGCGCTGCGCCCAGTCGCTGAGCGCGTCCCAGGCGGCGCGCTCGTCGGGGGCGAGGGGGGCGGCGGCGGCGGCGCAGCGGGCGAGCCAGGCGGTGAGCTCGCCGGCGAGGGCGTCGAGGCGCTCGGCGGCGCCGAGGGGGGAGGGGGGGCCCATCAGGTCGTAGAGGCGCGCCTCGACGCCGGCGTCGCCGTGGGCGAGCCAGAGGGCCCCGCGGAGCGTGCGCCGGTGCCACCCGCGCGCCTCGTGGCGGGCGAGGGCGCCGCTGAGGTCGATGAGCGCGCCGAGGGCGCCCGACAGGTCGAGGGCGGGCCCCTGCTCGGTGAGCGGCGCGCCGCGCGGCGGCAGCGTCACCCAGTAGGCGCGCCACGAGTCGCTCGGCGCGGCGGGCGACTGCGCGCCTGCGTCGAGGAGGGGGGGGGTGCAGGGGGTGAGGGCGCGCGCGCGCGCCTCCGCCCCCCGCGCCGCCGCCGCGCCCTCGTCGCCGACCGCCGCCAGCGCCACCCACACCAGCTCGGGGGGGCGGGCGGCGGCGGCGGGGTCGCGCTCGAGGGCGAGGGCGGGGCGCGCCCAAGAGGCCGCCTCGGGGGCCTCCGCGTCCCTGCCTAGCGCCGCCGAGGTGAGCAGGTAGGCGCGCGAGGAGCCGGGGGGCTGCAGGTAGAGGCGGCGGAGGGCGGCGCGGAGGTCGTGGGCGGGGGGGCGGGCGGCGGGGTCGCGGCGGAGGGTCTGGGCGATGAGGGGGGCGAGGGGGGCGAGGGGGGCGGGGAGGCGCGCGAGGGCGGCGGCCTCGTCGCGCAGGCGCTCGCCGCACAGCAGCTCGCAGGCGATGACGCCGAGGGCGAACACGTCGGCGGCGAGGGTGACGTCGCCGTCCCCAAAGAGCTGCTCGGGGGCGCCGTAGGCGCGGGTGGCGGGGGTGAGGCCCTCGGTGAGCGCGCCGGCGTCCGCGCCGAGGCGCTTGGAGATGCCGAAGTCGATGAGCGTGACGCGGTCGAGGTGCGGCGTGAGCGCCTCGACCATGAGGTTGCCGGGCTTGAGGTCGCGGTGCAGGACCTGCGCCTCGTGCGTGACCGCCACCGCCTCCACGGCGCCCGCCCAGAGGCTGAGGGCGCGGGCGAGGGGCAGGGGGCCGGCGGCGAGGACGGCGTCGAGGGGCTGGCCGCGCAGGCGCTCCATCAGGTACGCGGGGGCGCCGCTCGGCAGGGTGAGCGGGCGGGCGAGGCGGACGACGGCGGGACTCTTGAGGGCGCGGAGCAGCTCCACCTCGCGGGCGAAGCGGCGGGCGACGGCGTCCCAGTCCTGCGGCTTGAGCTGAGGGGGGCGGGGGAGGACCTTGAGGGCGAGGGGGGCGCCCTGCTCATGGGTGTCCTCGACGGCGTAGACGCGCCCCATGCCCCCGGCGCCGAGGGGCTCGACGACGAGGTAGCGGTCGGCCACGAGCGCCCCCGGCTTGCACTCGCTGGCGTCCTTGGCGCCCACGAGCGCCGCCTTGAGCTCACCGAGCGCCGCCCGCGCCCCCGCCGCGAGGGCGCCGCCGGGGGCGAGGGTGAGGGCGTCGAGAGCGCGCGCCGGGTCGAGGTGCGCGCAGAGGTGCACGGCAGCGCGCGTGAGCTGGAGGCGAGCGGCGAGGGAGGGGGCTGCGGGGGGGCGGTCGTGGGGCGCGGGGCGCCCGGGGGCGCGGTCGCCGAGCGCCTCGGCGAGCTCAGCAGTGGCCGCCCAGAGCTGCGCGCGCTCCTTGGGTGCGGCGCCGGCGAGCTCGCGCGGATTCACCGGCGCCGAGAGGGCGAGGGGGAGGAGGGCCTCGACGGCGCGCGCGAGGCTGGGGGTGTCGGCGTAGCGCGCGGCGCGGGCGGCGCCGCGGGCGGCGGCGTCGCGGGTGAGGGTCCAGGCGGCGAGCGCGTCGAGGGCGAGGGCGCTGAGGTCGGCGTCCGCGGCGAGGAGGGCGCGCGCGTCTGGGGCGAGGGCGGCGAGGAGGACGTCGAGGTTCTCGGGCGAGAGGGGGGCCGCGAGGAGGGCGCGGAGGGGCTCGCGGAGCGTCTCGGGAGTCGGCGTGGGGGCCAAGGTGTTCCTCGCGGCGGGCGTCTGGGGGGGCGCGTGGGGTGGCACCTCAAGGTGCTAAACGAGGGGCTGATTGTCAAAAGAAGAGGCCGCCCTGCGCGGGGCGCGGGGCGGCCTCAGGGGAGCGCGGCGATGACCTCAGGGGGCGAGGGGGTGACCTTCAGGGCTCGACGATCTCGCCGAGACCGCCCACAGCGTCGCCCGTGTTGCGGTTTCTCTAACGCCAGCGCCACCGGCTGCGGCTGCACTCGGAGTGGCCATCCTCGTCATCGTCCGGGTCGGAGCAGACGGCGGCGCGGGTGCGGCCCGCCGCGCACTCAAAGAGGCAGCGCGCGTCGCACCCATCGCCGGAGGCGAGGTTGCCATCATCGCACTCCTCGCCCGCGTTCACCGCCCCGTTCCCGCAGAGGGAAGCGGCGAGGCGGATCGCGGGCGCCTCCCCGCAGACGAGGTCAAAGAGCCCGGGGACGACGGCGCCGTTGTAGAGGACCGGATGCACCGCGCAGGAAGCCCCGGCGGGGCCTTGGGGCCCCCTGGGGCCGACGGGGCCCCGCGGACCCACAGCGCCGCAGGCGCCGGTGTCGCCCTTGGGACCGACGGGACCGACGGGACCGACGGGACCGACGGGACCGACGGGACCAACAGCGCCAGCGGCGCCGGTGTCGCCCTTGGGGCCGACGGGACCCTGCTCGCCAGCGTCACCCTTAGGACCGACGGGACCGACGGGACCGACGGGACCCACAGCGCCCGCGGCGCCGGTGTCGCCCTTGGGGCCAACGGGACCCACAGCGCCCGCGGCGCCGGTGTCGCCCTTGGGGCCGACGGGACCCACAGCGCCGCAGGCGCCAGTGTCGCCCTTAGGGCCGACGGGACCCACAGGCCCCTGCGCGCCCACATCGCCGGTGTCGCCCTTGGGGCCGACGAGGCCCTGCTCGCCGGTGTCACCCTTAGGGCCGACGGGACCCACAGGCCCCTGCGCGCCCACATCGCCGGTGTCGCCCTTGGGGCCGACGGGACCGACGGGACCTACGTAACCCACAGGGCCCGTGGCGCCGGTGTCGCCCTTGGGGCCGACGGGGCCCTGCTCGCCTGTGTCACCCTTAGGGCCGACGGG
>VGTA01000339.1 GCA_016874875.1 Deltaproteobacteria bacterium
CGCCCCCCGCGGCGCTCCCCGCCGCCGGCGCCCCCGCCACCTCCACGGGCGGCGCGCCGGCGCTGGGGGTGGGGGGGGAGGGGGCGTCGTCGCAGGCGAGCGCGAGCGCGGCGCAGAGGAGCGGCAGGGGGCTAGGCAGGCGACGGGCGAGAGGAGGGCGGCGGGGGGCGAGCGGGCGTGTCATCGGGTGGACTCCTGCGCCGTGGCGCGCTTGGGGGGGGCGCCGTGCGGCGCGGTTGTGCTTGCGAACCGCCGGGCGCGCTCTTAGCGTGTGAGGCTAGCACAGGGCGCGGCGGGCGCAAGCGCGCTCGGCGACCGCCACAGGAGACACCGTGAATCGCTTCCGCTCGCTCGCCCGCGCGCTCGACCGCGCGACAGCCCTCACCGGGGCCCTCTCCTGCGCCCTCTCCTGCGCCCTCTCCTGCGCCCTCTCGCTCGCCCTGAGCGCGCCGCCGACGCGCGCGCAGCCCGCCGACGCCCACGAGCCCGCCCCGCTCGACGCGCGGCGCGCGCTGCGGCGACTCACGCTCGACCTGTGGGGCGAGCCGCCCACCGAGGAGGCGCTCCGCGCCGCCGACGCGCGCGCCGTGAGTCGCGAGGGCGTGTACGCCCTGCTCGACGACCCGCGCGCCGCCTACTGGGCGCGGCGGTTTCACGAGGACGCCCTCTGGCCCGCCCTCGAGCTCGGCGACGTGATCAGCCCCGCCATCTCGCTGCTCTTCCCCGCCTCCTTCTACGAGGCCGGGGGCGACGGCGAGCGCCTCTTCGCGCTCCTGCCCGCCCTCTACCGCCGCGGCGGGCTCTTTGTGCCGTGCCTCGACGAGCCGGCGGCGTGGGACGAGGAGGGGCGGCTGATCTTTGAGGAGCTGCCCGACGGCACGCGCCGCGAGGGCTACGTGTGGGCGCGCCCCTACTGGGCGGACCGCGACGTGAAGGTGTGCGCGGTGGAGGCGCAGGCGCTTGAGCAGAGTCCGGGCGGCGCGCGCTGCGACTCGGCGGAGGGCCTGGCGTCGGGGTACTGCGGCTGCGGCGCCGCCCTCGAGCGGTGCGTCTCGTTTGAGAGCGCCCCAGCGCTCTTGGAGTCTTTTCGCGCGCAGGTGACGGAGCTGGCGCTGGCGCACGCGGCGGAGGGCGCCCGCTACGACGAGCTCTTCACGCGCCCCGATGAGCCGGTCAACGGCCCCCTCGCCCACTACTATCGCCACCTCGCCACCGCCGCCATCGACCCCGTGGTGGCGCGCGCCCCGGTGGCGCCCGCCGACCTCCCCGCCCTCGAGTTTAGCGAGCGCGCGCGCTGGGTGTGGGCGCGCCGCGCCGGGCCGCGCGAGAGCGGCGTGCTCACCTCGCTCCCCTTCCTGCTGCGCTTCCAGACAGGGCGCGCGCGCGCGCACCGCGTGGCGAGCGCGCTGCTGTGCGAGTCCTTTGTGGCGCGCAGCGGCGTCCTGCCGAGCCCCGAGGACGCCTGCAGCCAAGAGCCCAACCTCCGCGCGCGCTGCGGCTGCGCCGACTGCCACGCGCGCCTCGAGCCCCTCGCCGCCCACTGGGGGCGCTTCGCCGACGCCGGCTCCCTCTCGCTCACCGAGGACGCCTTCCCGGCGTTCCGCGCCGACTGCGCGGCCTGCGCGCGCGGCGGCGAGTGCCCCGACCTCTGCCGGCGCTTTTATGTGTGGGAGGCGCCCACGCCGGCCCACGCCCCCTACCTCGGGCTGCTCGCCGCCTACCAGTGGCGCGACGCGGCGGAGGTGGCGGCGGTGGAGGAGGGCCCCCGCGCCCTCGTGGAGCGCGCCCGCGCCGACGGGCGCCTCAGCCAGTGCGTGGCGCGCCGCCTCTTTGAGCGCCTGGTGGGGCGCGCCCCCGTGGGGAGCGAGTGGCCCCGCCTCCGCGCCCACGCCGCCGCCTTTGGGGAATCGTGGTCCCTGCGCGACCTCGCCGCCGACCTCCTGCTCGACCCCGCCTACACGACCCCGAGCGCCGCCCTGTGGCCCCCCGCCGCCAGCGCCGGAGAGGAGCCCGCGCCATGAGCCCCCCCGCCGCCCGCCCCCCCGCCGCCCGCCCCCCCGCCGCCCGCGCGCGCCTGCGCTCTCCTGCGCTCTCGCTCTGGGTCAGCGGCGCCGCCCTGCTCGGCTGTGATGAGGCGCGCCGCAGCCTTGTGACGCCTGCGCCTCAGGCGGGTGCGTCCGCGGGGACTCCGGCGGGGACTCCGGCGGGGACTCCGGCGGGGACTCCGGCGGGGACTCCGGCGGGGACTCCGGCGGAGCCCCCGGCGAGCCCCCCCGCGCGCCTCCCGCGGCGCCTCACCGTGGAGCAACTCACCCGCACGATTCCGATTCTCACGGGCGGCGTGCGCTGGGTGGAGGACTTTGGGCAGGGCCCCGTGGACATGCTCACGCTCCTCGCCCCCACGCTCGGCGCCCCCGACTACCGCGGCGTCACCGAGGAGCTGCTCGAGCCCACGCTCCTGATCAGCAAGTTCGTGCAGGACGGGGCGCAGCGCGTGTGCGAGGCGTGGGTGGCGCGCGACGAGCGCGCCCCCGCCGAGGAGCGCGCCCTCGTGCGCCACGCCGACCCGGCGCGCCCCTGGGGTGACCTCGACCCCGCCGCTGTGCGCGCCAACCTCTCGCGCCTCCTGCTGCGCTTCTTTGCTCACGAGGCCCTCCCCGGCGACCCCCGCCTCGAGGCGCTCTATGCGCTCTTTGACGCGGTGGCGCAGACGGCGCCCGCCCAGGCACCAGGCGCGCCGGCGCGCGACGCGTGGCTCGCCGCATGCCTCGCCCTCATGACCGATCCTGAGCTGCTGCTCTACTGAAGGAGGCGCGCGATGCACGACCCCAACCCCCCTGCGCCGCCGCCCCCCCAGTCGCCCCACCCCACCCGCCGCGGCGCCCTCTCGCTGCTCGCGGGCGCCGCGGGGCTGTGGGCGCTCAACCCGCTCCTCGCCCCGCGCCCCGCCGGCGCGCAGGCCCCCGCCGCCCGCCACCTCATCTACGCGCACTTTGAGGGGGGGTGGGACCTCCTGCTCGGCCTCGACCCGCGCGACCCCGCCGCGTTCCCCGACGGCGCGGCGCCGGAGACGGGGGTGGAGCCCGGCTACTCTCGCCTCCCAGCCCGATACGCCCGCGCGCCGCTCGACGCCGGCCCCTTCGCCCTCGGCCCCTGCGCCGCCCCCCTCCTCCCCTGGGCGCCGCGCCTCGCCCTCGTGCGCGGCGTGGACATGGGCACCCTCACGCATGAGGTGGGGCGCCGCTACAACAACACCGCCCGCCCACCCGCCGGCCTCGCCGCGCAGGGCTCCTCGGTGGCCACCTTCGCCGCCGCGCACCTCGCCGGCGACGCGCCCATCCCACACCTCGCCCACCGCGTGGAGAGCTACAACGCCGACCTGCCGAGCGAGGCCACCGCGCTCTCTGTGGCCTCCGTGGCGCACCTTCAGTATCTGCTGCAGGAGACGCTCGGCATCCCCTCCTACCAGCCCGCCCACATCCGCGGCGCCCTCAACCGCTACTGGGAGCGGCAGGCGGCGCTCTATGAGGCGCGCTGGGAGGAGCTGCGGGCGGGGGGGCGCTGGGGGGCCACCGACGAGGAGGCGGCGCGCGCCCTCTCGCGCGCCCTGAGCGCTCGCGCGCAGGCGCGCAGGCTGGTCACCGCCGCCCTCCACGAGTCGTTCCAGTTCGATGCCCCCGCCCAGGCGGCGCTGCGCGCCCGCTACGGCCTCTCCCCCGCGCAGCTCGACACCCCCCACGGGCGCGCCGCCCTCGCCGCGCAGGCGCTCCGGGCGGGACTCTCGCGCGTGGTGTCGGTCACCCTCGCCGACGGCCTCGATACCCACGACGGGCAGTGGGCCAACGACCACAGCGCGCGCCTCGAGGAGGGGTTCGCGGCGCTCGCCTGCCTGCTCGGGGACCTCCGCGACACGCCGTCGCCCTCGGGGGGCGCCGGCAGCCTGCTCGACGAGACGGTGGTGGTGGTGACGTCGGAGTTCTCGCGCACGCCGCGCCTCAACGTCCGCGGCGGGCGCGACCATCACCTCGCCAACGCCGCGCTGCTGGTCGGGGCGGGGGTGCGCGGCGGCGCCGCCTTCGGGCTCACCTCCCCGCGCTTTATGGGCCCCCTCCGGGTGAGCGCCAGCGGCGACGCCGCCGATCCCGCGGGGCTGGCGGTGCGCCCTGAGGAGGTGATGCTCACGGCGCTCGCCGCCCTCGGCCTGCCCGCCCCGGCGCGCGTGCGCGGCGTCCCCCTCGCGCCGCTCTTGAGGGGGGTCTGATGCGCGCGCCCGCGCCGCCCGGCGCCGCCCGCGCCGCCCTCGCCGCCCTCACCGCCCTCGCCGCCCTCGCCGCCCTCGCCGCCTGCGCGGAGGGCGCGCCGGATGACGACGCCCCCCTCTCCGCCCGCGCCCTCTCCCCCGCCGCCGCCGCGCCGGGGGATGTGGTGAGCGTGTATGGGCACGGGTTTGGAGTCGAGGGGACGGAGGACGGCGTGTGGCTCTCGGGGGCGCCCCTCGAGGTGCGCTACTGGAGCGACGCGCGCGTCGACGTGCGCCTGTCGCCCGCGCAGCCCCTCGGGAGCTGGCTCCTCGTGGTGCGCGCCAACGGCGCCGCCGCCCCCCCGCTCACGCTGGAGGTGCGCGCGCCTTGAGGGTTGTGTTATAGAGCTCCTGTGCGCCTGTGCGCCTGTGCGCCTGTGCGCCTGTGCGCCTGTGCGCCTGTGCGCTTGTGCCGCTCCGCCGCGCCCCGCAGCCCCCCCTAGAGGTGTGAACATGCCCGCTCGCCGCCCCCGCGCCGTCCCCCTCGCCCCCGCCCTCTCGCTCCCCCGCGCCCGCGCCCTCACCCGCGCCCTCACCTGCGCCCTCACCTGCGCCCTCACCTG
>VGTA01000340.1 GCA_016874875.1 Deltaproteobacteria bacterium
CGCCCCCTCGCCGCGCGCGTAGACCAGCATCCCCCCCTCCGCCCACAGCACGCGCAGCGCCCCCTCGCGCAGCGCCGGCGACGCGGCGCGGAGGGCGAGCAGGCGGCGCGTGAGCCGCAGGGCGCTCTCCGCGTCCCCCTCCTGCGCGCTCCACGCCAGCGCGCGGTGCTCGTCTGGAATGGGCAGCCACGGCGCGCCCCCGCCCTCGCCGCCCTCGCCGCCCTCGCCGCCCTCGCCGCCCTCCCTCCCCGCGCTAAAGCCCGCCCCCGGCGCCGTGGTCCACGGGTAGGGAGTCCGGCAGCCGTCGCGCCCCTTGTAGGTGGGCCAGAACTCGCGCCCGTAGGGGTCCACGAGGCGCTCGTAGGGCACGTCCGCCTCCGGCAGCCCCAGCTCCTCGCCCTGGTAGAGGCAGGGGGCGCCGCGCAGCGACAAGAGGAGCGCGAGGGCCAGCGGCGCCGCCTGCGCGGGGGTGGCGCCGGGGGGGCAGAGGCGCGTGGCGGCGCGGCAGACGTCGTGGTTGGAGAGCGCCCAGCACGCCCCCGTCGCCCCCGTCGCCTCGTGGCGCCGCAGCGCGCCCGCCACCGCCGGCCCCCCCGGCGCCCCGCCGCGGAGGTCGAGGCCGAGCAGGTCAAAGGTGTAGCAGAGGTGCAGGCGCCCAGGGCGCGTGTACTCGGCGAGCAGCTCGAGGGCGCGGCGCGGCGCCTCCCCGAGCTCGCCGAGCAGCACCGCGCCGTGGCGGTCGGCGAGGGCGCGCAGGCGCTCTAGGAAGGGCAGCGTCTCGGGGCGATTCTTGTCGTAGAGGTGCTCTTGGTAGCCGTAGGGGTTGGCGTCGGGGGTGCTGAGGCCGTCGCGCACCGCCGCCGGCGGGTTGGGGCGGAGCTGCGGGTCGTGGAAGTAGAAGTTGACCGTGTCGAGGCGAAACCCGTCCACCCCGCGCGCCAGCCAGCGCGCCGCGATGGCGAGCAGCTCCTCCTGCACGGGCGGGTGGTGCAGGTTGAGGTCGGGCTGCGCGCTCAGGAAGTTGTGCAGGTAGTACTGCCGCCGCCGCGCCTCCCAGGTCCACGCGCTCCCCCCAAAGACCGACAGCCAGTTGTTGGGCGGACTCCCGTCGGGCGCCGGGTCCGCCCACACGTAGTAGTCGCGGTAGGGGGTGGGCGCGGCGAGGCGACTCTGCGCGAACCACGGGTGCGCGCTCGACGTGTGGCTCAGCACGAGGTCGATGAGCACCCGCAGCCCCCGCGCGTGCGCCTCCGCGATGAGCGCCTCGGCGTCGGCGAGGTCGCCAAAGAGGGGGTCCACGGCGAGGTGGTCCTCCACGTCGTACCCAAAGTCGCGCATGGGAGAGCGGTAGAAGGGACACACCCACAGCGCGTCCACCCCCAGCGCCGCCACGGCGTCGAGGCGGCGGCGCAGGCCGCGCAGGTCGCCCACCCCGTCGCCGCTGTCGTCTTGGAAAGAGCGAGGGTAGACCTGATAGATCACCCCCGCGCGCCACCAGTCACTCACGATTCACTCACACTTGGCCCGCGGCTTCTCGAGCACGTTGATGAGCCAGTCGGTGAAGATCCAGCGGCGGGCGGGCTCGTCGGGGCAGAAGCGGCGGGCGGCGCAGGCGCCGATGTCGCCGCGGTCGTAGAGCGCCACCACCGCCTCGGTGGCCCAGTGGTCGCTCGGGAGGTCGCTGAAGAGGTCCCCCCCCCCCCCCGACACCCCCGCCGCCTTCGCCAGCACCACCGCCGCCGCCGCGCGGCTCATGGGGTCATCGGGGCAAAAGCGCCCCCCCCCGCACCCGCTCATCAGCCCCGCCGCCACCACCCGGTCCACGGCGTCCTCCCCCCAGTGCCCGCGCGCGTCGCTCAGCCCCGACGCCCCCCCGGCCGGCAGCGCGAACGCCTTGACCAGAATCGTCGCCGCCTGGGCGCGCGTGAGCGAATCGTCGGGGCAGAACGCCGTCTGCGCCCCGTCGCAGCCGCTCACGTAGCCGAGGTCCACGGCGGCCTCCACGGCGCCGAAGCCGGGGTGGTCGCCGGGCACGTCAAAGAAGCGCCCGCACGCGGGGCCGCCCCCCCCGCCGAGGCGGTCGTGCCCCGCCGCCGCCACGTGCTCATCAAAGAGCCGCGCCGTCCGCCACGCCAGCCACGTCCCCCCGCTCCCCACCAGCACCCACGGCGTGTAGGCGTAGAGGGCGGCGGTGGCGTGGCTCTGGGGGGTGACGCGGTAGTTGTCGAGGGTGGTGTTGGGGAGCCCCTTGCGCCACCACCCGGAGCCGTCGGCGGACTTGCTGTAGAGCTCGCGGAGCTTCTGCGCGGCGCAGGTGAGCTGGTTGCGGAAGCCGAGGTAGCGGCTCGCGCAGGCGTAGCCGTCGGGGCAGCCGCAGCCCATCGCGCGGTCGATCAGGTGCTGCGCGGGGCGCCCCGCCGCCGAGATGAGCGACGACTCCGTCTGCATGCGGCTGAGGAGCAGGATGGGGTTGAGGCCCTGCTCCTGCGCGACGGCGTAGACCACGTCGGCGGCGCGCTGCCCGCTGAAGGTGGCGGCGGCGAGCCACGAGCGCCCGTAGGGGGAGCGCTCCAAGAACGCCTGCACCCCCGCGCCGCTCAGCGCGGCGGTGTGGTTAAAGAACTCGTCCGACATCGGCGCGCTCTGGCGGAACTCCGCCGCCACGCGCGGGCGCCCCCCCGATTTGTCGTTTTGGTCCCCTAGCCCCTCCCCCTCCGGGTCGAGCTCGGCGCAGGCGGCGAGGAGGGCGAGGAGGGCGAGGAGGGCGAGGGGGGCGAGGAGGGCGTGCCGCGCGAGCTGCCCGGTGAGGGCCAGCGGGGCGCGGGGGGGCGGCGGGGCGAGGGGCGCGCGGCGGGCGCGGAGGTCAGCGGGGGTGCGCATGGGCGCCTCTTGAGGGCATGGGGGCTGAGAGGGGGCAGGGGGCAGACCTTAGAGGTCGCTGCGCCTCGCTCTCTAATGTATGAGCGAACGACGGTGAGCAGAACAAGAGTTATCAGCGCCCTCAGCGCCCTCAGCGCTCCCGGTACGTGAGCTCCCACGACACCGAAGCGCCGTCCGTCGCGCTGAGGGGCGCCGAGCCCGAGAAGGGGGCGCCGCTGGCGGGCAGCGGGGCGCTGAGGGCGCGGATGGGAATGACGCTCACGCCGCAGCTCTTAAAGCCCTCGTAGGGGTAGACGGCGCCCTCCTAGATGCAGGCTCACGATACAGCTCACGCGGTACTGAGAGGTTGAGCGCCACGTCCACCTGCGCCCCCCCCGGGTCCACCACCACGCCGCGCGGGTTGCCGCCGGCGCGGAGGAGGGGGCCGTCCTCTATCTGGCGGCATCGGCGCGGGCGTAGCCGTCGCCTTTGAGGTCGTAGGCGGAGTGGTCGCGCCGCGCCGACGACAAGAGCGGCGCCTCGCGCGAGGCGGCGCGGTAGACCTCGAGGGCGGCGCTGAGGTCCGTCTCGTCAAAGTCTCCATCGCGGTCCACGGATGGAACGTGCGCGTGCGCTCCTGCGAGCGCCCCCGCTCGCCCCCCCTGCCCCCCGTCGCCGGGGGCGGGGGGCGGGGCGGAGTCGCAGGAGATGTGGGCGGGGGCGCAGAGGGCGAGGGCGCTCAAGAGGAGGAGCGCGCGGGAGGCGTCACGCGTTATGGTGTGAATCATCGCTTGTGAGGGGGGTAGAGGGGGCGCTCCTCCACGCCTAATATGAGCCGCTGCGCCCCCCAACGCCCTTCGCGCGCCAACACCCCTTGAAGCCCCTCGCGCGCCCCACTAGGCTCACAGCCTCGCCCCCCTCGCCCCACAGGACACCCATGAGAGAGCCTATCGCCCTCACAGGCATCGCTAGCGTCCTCCCTGGCGCCTCCACCGCGCGTGGCTACTGGCGCAACATCCTGCGCGGCGCCTCGGCGATCACGGAGGCGCCGCCCGCGCGCGTGCCCCCGGAGCTCTATGACCCCTCCTCCTCGCTGCCGGGGCGCTTCTATACGCGGCGCGGGGGCTTTGTGGACACCGCGGCGCGGTTTGACGCGCTGCGGTTTGGGGTGATGCCGCGCGCCGCGCTCGGCGCGGAGCCCGACCAGCTGCTGGCGCTGGCCGCCTGCGCCGACGCCCTCGCCGACGCGGGGTTTGAGGTGCCAGGGCGCGAGGGGCGCGGGCGCCCCCTGCCGGCCGACCGTGCGTCGGTGACGCTCGGGCGCGGCGGCTACATCGGGCCCATGATGACGCAGCTCGACCTCCGCGTCCGCACAGCGGAGCAGCTCTTGGTGACGCTCGAGGACCTCCTCGGCGCGGAGGGGGACGCCGCTCTCTCGCCCGCCCTCTCGCCCGCCCTCTCGCCCGCCCTCTCGCTCGAACTGCGCGCGCGCCTCCGCGACGCCTTCACGCGCGACCTCGCCCCCTACGGCCCCGACACCGCCATCGGCCTCGTCCCCAACCTCTGCGCCGCGCGCGTGGCCAGCCGCCTCGACCTGCGCGGGGGGGCGCACACGGTGGACGCGGCGTGCGCCAGCGCCCTGGTGGCGGTGGAGCAGGCGTGCGACGCGCTCCTCGCGCGGCGGGTGGACGTGGCGCTGGCGGGGGGCGTGCACCTCGTCCACGACCTCACCTTCTGGAGCGTGTTCTGCCAGCTCGGCGCGCTCTCGCGCGCTCAGGAGATTCGCCCCTTCTCGGCGCGCGCCGATGGGCTGCTCATCGGTGAGGGGGTGGCGGTGGTGGCGCTGCGGCGACTCGAGGACGCCCTGCAGGACGGCGACCGCGTGTACGCGGTGCTGCGGGGGGTGGGGACGTCGAGCGACGGGCGCGGCGGGACGCTCATGAGCCCGGCGGCGGAGGGGCAGGCGGCGGCGATGCGGGCGGCGTGGGCCGGACT
>VGTA01000341.1 GCA_016874875.1 Deltaproteobacteria bacterium
GCCCCCGCCCCCAGCGCCCCCCCCAGCGCCTCCCCCAGCGCCCCCCCACAGGAGAGCCCCATGACTCAGCCGCTCGACCTCGGCGCCGCGGCGCGCTGGCGCTGGCCGAGCGCGGGCAGGGCGCTGATGGGCGTGATCAACGTCACCCCCGACTCCTTTTACGCTGAGGGGCGGCGGGCGCGCGCCGAGGAGGCCGTGGCGCTCGGGGCGCGCATGTGGGAGGAGGGCGCGCGCTACCTCGACGTGGGCGGGGAGTCCTCGCGCCCGGGGGCGACCCCCGTGAGCGAGGAGGAGGAGCTGCGGCGGGTGGTGCCCGTGGTGGAGGGCCTGCGCGCCGCCGCGCCCGGCGCCGTCCTCTCCGTGGACACCGTCAAGCCCGCCGTCGCCGCCGCCGCCCTCGACGCCGGCGCCCACATCATCAACGACATCCGCGGCCTGCGCGACCCCGCCCTGCGCGCCCTCGCCGCCGCGCGCGGGGCGGGGGTGGTGGTGATGCATATGCGCGGCACCCCCGAGACCATGCAGCGCGGCGACCTCGCGTGCGAGGACGTGGTGGGTGAGGTGGAGGCGTGGCTCCTCGCGAGCGCACAGCGGTGCGAGGCGGAGGGCGTGGCGCGCGCCGCCATCGCCCTCGACCCCGGCGTGGGCTTCGGCAAGACCCCCGCGCAGAATCTGGCCCTGCTCGCCGCCCTCCCGCGCCTCGAGGCCCTCGGCTACGCCCTCGTGGTGGGCGTCTCGCGCAAATCCTACATCGGCGCCCTCACCGGCGCCCCCCCCGAGGCGCGCCTCCCCGGCACCCTCGCCACCTGCGTCTACGCCGCCACCCGCGCCCGCCGCCGCCATCAGGTGTGGCGCGTCCACGACGTGTCGGAGGCGCGGCAGGCGCTGCGGGTGGTGGAGGCGCTCTTGGAGGCGGAGGAGGCGGCGGGCGCGGCGGGCGCGGCGGGCGCGGCGGGCGCGGCGGGCGATGGGGGTAAAAAATGACCCCCGTCTCCCTCTACGAGCTCGCCGTCCTCCTCCCGCTCGGACTCATCCCGCTCCTCGTGACGCTCTACGCCGCCGTCGCCCTCTACCGCGAGGTGCGCGGCACGCCCTCGGAGCACGCGCTGTGGGGGGCGCTGGCGCTGAGCGCCAGCTACCTGCTGCTCAAGGCGCTCCTCGGGCAGCGCCTACCGCTCAACCTCGGGGCGTGGCTGGGCACCTCGTGGGGCATCCTGGTGACCCTCTTGTTCGCCGAGGAGCTCAAGCGCGCCCTCCGCCGGCTCGGGGAGGCGGTCAACCCCGAGCGCCTCTTTGGGGGCGCCCCGCGCCTGTCGCAGCGGGTGATGGAGGAGGTGCTGCGCGCCACAGAGACGCTGTCGCGCAGGAGCACCGGCGCGCTCATCGTGGTGCGGCAGCGCGCCGACCTGAGCACCTTTGTGCGCCAGGGGGTGCGCCTCGACGCGGAGGTGAGCGCGGAGCTCCTCTACGCGCTGTTCATCTCAGACCGCGACAACCACCTCCACGACGGCGCCGCGCTCATCGAGGGGGAGCGCCTCACGCGCGCCTCCACCTACCTGCCCATGAGTCGCGCCCTCACGCTCAACCAGCGCCTCGGCACCCGCCACCGCGCCGCCCTCGGGCTGAGCGAGGAGACGGACGCCCTGGTGGTGGTGGTGAGCGAGGAGCGCGGCAGCGTCTCCCTCGCCTACGCCGGTCGCCTAGAGGAGGACCTCGACCCCACCGCCCTCCGCCGCCGACTCCAAGCGTTCGTGAGCGGGGAGCGCGCGAGCGGGCTTGACGAGCGGGCTTGACGAGCGCCCCCGACTCGGGAGAGCTAAGAGGGCCCCCGCGCGCCCTCCCCCTCAAGCCGATCGCGCCCCCCTCCGTTAACGCCCGCGCGCAGCGCCCGCTCGCGCGCTCGCCCCCACAGGACGCATCATGTCTCAGCCCCCTTCTCGCTCGCGACTCCGCGTGGGCGCGCTCGTCGCCCTCCTCTGCGCCAGCACGCCCCCGGCCTGCGAGGACGCCACCCTCGGCATCATCGACCAGGGCGTGGAGGCGCCCGACGCCGGCGGCGCCCAGGAGGGGCCGTGCGCGGAGGGGGCGCGCCGCCCCTGCCCCTGCCCGGAGGGCGCGCAGGGGACGCAGGTGTGCGAGGTGGGAGTCTTCTCCGCCTGCGCCTGCGCCCCAGCGGGGGAGGCGGTGTGCGGGGACGGCGCGGTGGAGGGCGACGAGGAGTGCGACGACGGCGACCGCGACGCCGGCGACGACTGCACCAACGCCTGCGCCCTCGCCCGCTGCGGCGACGGCGTGACGCTGGCGGGCGTGGAGGAGTGCGACGACGGCAACGACGTCGACACCGACGCCTGCACCAACGCCTGCACCAGCGCGATCTGCGGCGACGGCGTCCTCTTTGAGGGCGTGGAGCGCTGCGATGACGGCAACCGCCGCAACGGCGACCGCTGCAGCGACTCGTGCGTCGTCACCGTGTGCGGCGACGGCGTCGTGCAGGAGGGCGAGGAGTGCGACGACGGCAACGACGACCCCGCCGACGCCTGCACCAACGCCTGCACCCTCGCGCGCTGCGGCGACGGCGTGGCGGCGCAGGGCGAGGAGTGCGACGACGGCAACGACTCCGACGAGGACGCCTGCACCTCCTCCTGCGCGCGCGCCCGCTGCGGCGACGGGCTGGCGCAGACGGCGGCGGGCGAGGAGTGCGACGACGGCAACGACTCCGACGAGGACGCCTGCCTGAGCTCGTGCCGCGCCGCCACCTGCGGCGACGGCGCCCTGCGCGCCGACCTCGATTCGCGCGACGCGGGCTACGAGGCGTGCGACGACGGCAACGACGACGACGCGGACTCCTGCACCAACGCCTGCGGCGTGGCGCGCTGCGGCGACGGGGTGGTGGCGCGCGAGGAGGCGTGCGATGACGGCAACGAATCGAGCCAGGACGCCTGCACCCCCAGCTGCCGCCTCGCGGTGTGCGGCGACGGGCTGGTGTGGGCGGGGGTGGAGGAGTGCGACGACGGCAACCTCAACCCCATCGACGCCTGCACGCAGCGCTGCGCCCTCGCCGTGTGCGGCGACGGCGTGGTCCGCGCGCGGGTGGAGGAGTGCGATGACGGCAACGACGTGAGCACAGACTCCTGCACGCCGGGCTGCGCGCAGGCGTACTGCGGTGACGGGGTGCTGTGGGTGGGCGTGGAGTCGTGCGATGACGGCAACGCCCTCGACGGCGACGGCTGCGACCGCGACTGCGCCCCCCCCACCTGCGGCGACGGCGCGGCGCAGGGGGCGGAGGCGTGCGACGACGGCAACGACCTGTCGAGCGACGCCTGCACCAACCGCTGCCAGCGCGCCACCTGCGGCGACGGCCTCCTGTGGGCGGGAGTGGAGGCGTGCGACGACGGCAACGCCAACGACCACGACCTGTGCACCAACGCCTGCGCGGTGGCGCGCTGCGGCGACGGCGTGGTGCGCTTTGGGGTGGAGGAGTGCGACGACGGCAACGGCGTGGACGGCGACGGCTGCACCAACACCTGCGCCCTCCCCCGCTGCGGCGACGGCGTGCGGCAGGAGGCGGCGGGCGAGGAGTGCGACGACGGCAACGGCTCCAACGCCGACGCCTGCACCAGCGCCTGCCGCCGCGCCTTCTGCGGTGACGGGCTGCTGCACGCGGGGCAGGAGGCCTGCGACGACGGCAACGACAGCGACGCCGACGGCTGCGTGGCGGGCTGCCGCGCCGCGCGCTGCGGCGACGGCTTTGTGCAGGCGGGGCGCGAGGGGTGCGACGACGGCAACGCCGACCCCGCCGACGCCTGCACCAGCTCCTGCGCCCCGGCGCGCTGCGGCGACGGCGTCGTGCACCGCGGCGTGGAGGAGTGCGACGACGGCGATCAGCTCAACACCAACGCCTGCACCAACGCCTGCCTCGCGGCGCGCTGCGGCGACGGGCTGCTGCAGGCCGCCCTCGGCGAGGAGTGCGACGACGGGGGCGCGGCGCCGGGGGACGGCTGCTCGGCGCGCTGCCGCCTGCCCCGCTGCGGCGACGGCGAGGCGGACCCCACGGCGGGCGAGGGGTGCGACGACGGCAACGCCGACCCCGCCGACGCCTGCACCAACTCCTGCGCCCCGGCGCGCTGCGGCGACGGGATCCGCGCGGGCGCGGAGGAGTGCGACGACGGCGACCTGCTCAACACCAACGCCTGCACCAACGCCTGCCTCGCGGCGCGCTGCGGCGACGGCCTGCGGCACCTCGGCGTGGAGCAGTGCGACGACGGCAACCGCGTGGACGACGACGCCTGCACCGACGACTGCCGCAGCCCCGCCTGCGGCGACGGCGCCGTGCAGGAGGCCCTCGGCGAGGAGTGCGACGACGCCAACGACTCCGACGAGGACGCCTGCACGGGCCTGTGCCTGCGCTCCGACCGCTGCGGGGGAGCCCTGCGCTGGGGGCGGGGGGGGGCGCTGTGGACCTCGCTGCCGCTGTCGCGCGCGGCGCGGGTGGAGGCGTGGGTGTGGCTCGACGCCTACGGCGCCACCCTCTTCTCGTATGGCGACTCGCAGGGCCTGAGCCAGGTGTGGCTCGAGGTCCTCAGCGACGGCACCTTCGCCCTCCGCCGCCGCGCGGTGGATTCGCTTGGGGAGGTGGCGCGCCTCGAGGCGGTGGGGGTGAGTCGGGTCGCGCCCCTAGGGCGCTGGTTCCACGTGCGCTGGGAGCAGCGCGGCGCGGCGGTGAGCGCCGACCTGCTCTCCTACGCCGACGCGGGGGTAGGGCTGTGGCTCGACGGCCAGCCGCTCGCGCTCGCCGGGCGCGCTACGGGCGCCTGGGGCGCCAACATGGGCCTCGTGGGCGCGCCGGC
>VGTA01000342.1 GCA_016874875.1 Deltaproteobacteria bacterium
GTCCCTGCCGTCGGGGCCCCCGTCCCCCCCCTGGGGCCCCCCCCCCGGGGGGGGCCGGGGGGAGGGGGGGGGGCGGGGGGGGGGGGGGGGGCGGGGGGCGAGAAGCGGTCGAGCACCACCTGATACATGGGCCCCTGCTCCCAGCGGAAGCGCGCCGGCTCCACCCAGAAGGGCGCCTCAAAAGGCTCCGCGGCGGCCCCCGCCGCGTCTGCCCCCGTGACCCGCAGCCAGCGCTTCCCCGCCCCGAGTCCCGCCGCGTCCACCGTGAGCACCTCACCGTCGAGCGAGTAGGCGCGCGGCGCCCAGCCCCCCCCCACCGCCGCCCGCACCTCCACGCGCAGCGCCCCAGGGTCGAGGGGCACCCCGCCGCCCCCCGCGCCCGGGGCGCGCTCATACGCCAACGTGAAGCGGAGCCCCTCCCCGACCCCCTCCCGCGACACACGAAACCAGCGCCCCCGCCCGCAGTCCGCCGCGCGCGCCATCGAGAGCTCCTCCCCCGCCCACGGCCCCTCCGCCGCGAGGCCCGTGAGCGGATTCCCCTCATCCAGGACCAGCCGCCCGTCCACCTCCACCCCATAGAGGTGCTCCCCTGGCGGCAGGCGCAGGTCCACGCCCCACAGCCCCTCCTCCGCGCTCAGGAGCGAGAGGGGCGCGCGTGTGGCGTCGTAGCCATTAAAGCTCCCCGCGACCCCGAGGCGCGTGGGGAAGCCCGCCGGGCGCGCGCGCACAGCGAGGAGACAGGAGCGCACGGCGGGCGCGCGCGCGGGCGCCGCGCCGTCGCAGCCTGCCGCCCAGAGCGCCGCCCAGAGCGCCGCCCAGCGCCCCCTCACTCCAGCACGAGCACCCGCGCCGAGCGCGGCGGCAGCGTCACCACGAGGCGGCCGTCGGCCCCCACCACAAACGGCCCCTCCCCGCCGTTCAGGGCGTCCACGAGGCGACTCCCGGGCGCGAAGCCCACCTCCATACCCACGCCGTCCGCGGCGCGCGTGGCGCCGAGCGGCGCGCCCGCGCCCACATCGCGCGCGTTGAGCACCACCAGCGCCCGCTCCTCCGCCGACACGCGCTCAAACGCCACCACCCCCGCCCCCTCCCCCGCCCCCTCCGCCGCGCCCCCGCCCTCGCTCCACCAACGAAACACCACCTCCCCGCGGCGCAGGGCGGGGTGCGCCTTGCGGAGGGCGAGGAGCGCGCGCAGGTAGCGGAAGGTCTCGCCCTCCTCCGAGAAGCCCGACCGCCACATGTCCTCGCGGTTGGAGGGGTCGGGGCCGCCCTCAAAGTCCTGCTCAGTGCCATAGTAGACGCAGGGCACCCCGTCCATCAGCGTGAGGTAGGCGAGGGCGCTGCGCAGGCGGCGGCGGCCCACCTCGCGGCGCGCGGCGGCCTCCGCCGCGGTCTCGCCGGCGCGCGGGGGCGGGGTGGCGGAGTAGAGGAAGCGGGGCACGTCGTGGTTGTCGATGAAGTGGACGAGCAGCTGGCGGCTGGCGAGGGGCGCCCCGGCGGCGTCGGTGAGGCCGCCGGGCTTGGGGGCGTCGCTGTAGCGCGCCACCCCCTCCGCCCGCAGCCCCTCGACGCACGCCTCCAACCCTCCCCCGCACCGCCCCGCCGCCGCCCCCGCCCCCGCGCGCCCCTCGCACTCAAGGGCGCACAGCCGCCGCGCCGTCTGCTCGAGGAGCTCCGGGCGGGCGATGGGCGCCCGGCGCGCGTCGTGGAGCGCGCGCAGCGCCGCCGTGGGCCCGCCCTGGGCGAACACGCCCATCACCGCCTGGTAGTAGGCGGAGAAGTAGAAGACGGAGTCGACCCCAGGGCCGTGCGTGTAGCTGCCGAGGAGCTCGTCGTCGCCGTCGAACGCCTCGCCAAACATAAAGAAGTTGCGCTTGCCGAGCCCCCGCGCGAACTCTCGAATCGCAGGCGCGAACACGTCAAAGAACTCGGGCTCTTGGTGCTTGAGGGTGTCGATGCGGAAGCCGTCAAAGCCCGCCGCCTGAATCCAGTAGGCGAAAACCTCGGTGAGCGCCTGGCGCACCTCCGGCTTGTGGGTGGCGAGGTCCTTGAGGCCGCCCGGGAAGTCCCCCTCGATCTCTTGCTGTCGGCGGTAGCTGTAGGTGGCGGCGCCCTCGTCCTCCCACACCGTCACGCGCCCCTTGCGCTGGTACCATGAGGGGTCGCGGAAGGCGGGCGGCTCCGGGGGGGTGCGGTTGATCGCGGGCTCCTCCATCCACTCGATGGGCGCCGAGCCGTTCTCGCCGAGCGCGGTGAAGGCCTGCACGCCGCGCCCGTCAAACTCCGGGTCCCACTCGCTCGCACGCCTCAGCCCAGAGGCCTGGTCGCGATTCTGACTCCCAGCGCCCGGGCCGCCGCCGCCGAAGAACACGATGTCGGGCTGCCCGTTGCGGTTGATGTCGTAGTAGAAGAGCTGCCCGATGTGGTTGGTCACCACGTCCAAGATCACCTTCATGCCGCGCCGGTGGCAGGCGTCCACGAGCAGCTGCAGCTCGCTGAGGTCGCCGAAATGGGGGTTGGTGTCGATGAAGCTCTGCGTCCAGTAGCCGTGGTAGCTCGCGAAGCCCGCGTCCTCCTCCACGTTGCGCACCACGGGGCTGATCCACAGCGCCGTGACGCCGAGGCGCTCGAGGTAGTCGAGCTTGCCGAGCAGCCCCCGCCAGTCCCCGCCGTGGTAGGAGGCCTCGCGGCGCAGGTCGACGTTCATGTTGTTGTTGGGGTCGCCGTCGGCGAACCGGTCGACCACCACCTGGTAGATCACCTCGTCGCGCCAGTCCTCCACGAAGGTGCCGTGGTTGAAGGTCATGTCCACGGGCTCGGGGGCGCAGCGCGTGAGCAGGGCGGCGGTGAGCAGCGGGAGGAGGGCGGCGGCGCGCAGCAGGGGGCGGGGGGCGCGGGCGGGGGGCGGGGGGCTCGGCATGGGGGGACTCCGGCGCGGCATCAGTATCTCCCCCCGCGGCCAAACCACCACTCGGCGCGCGCGCCGAGGTAGTGGGCGACGCGCGCCTGGGCGCGCGGGTCCTCCGCGGCGTAGCGGGCGAGGGCGGCGGCGTTGAGCCAGGAGGCTGCGTAGATGAGGCGGAGCTGGGGGCGGGTGAAGGCGCCCACCTCCGCGGGGTCGTCGAGGCTGAGGGCGGGGATGAGGGCGGCCTGGTAGACGGCGGCGGTGGCGTCGCTGAGCGCGCGCGGGTGGGGGCCCCGCGGCGCGCTCACCTGCGCTGAGAGCTCCACGGCGGGGGTGAAGATGCCGAGGTTGAGCTGTGGGCGCACGGCGGCGCTGCCCTCTAGGCGGTCGTCAAAGTCCCGCGCCACCTCGTCCGCGTCGGTGTAGCGGCGCACGTAGGCGGCCCACTGGGCGCTCAGGGGGCCCCACTCGTGGTTCCCCGCCGCCGCGGCGCGCCACTCGGCGGCGGGCCAGGCGCGCAGGGCGGGGCTGAGGGAGCCAGGCGCGCCGAGCTCGTCGTAGACGGCGAGGCCGCGGGCGTAGCGGAGCCACAGGTTAAGGTGGTCGCGCGCGTGGCGCATCGACCACAGCCCCAGCTGCGCGCCGAGCGTGAGGCCGCGGTCGTCGGCGAGGCGCTCCCGTTCGCTGTAGCCGCCCTCGAGGACGCGCTGCCCCGATGGGAGCGCGTGCAGCTCGCCGTAGAGCTTCCACTTCCACCCCATCTCCCCCCCCTCGCCGCCATAGCGGCGCTCAAGGGCGGCGGCGAGGACGGCGCGCTGGCGGTTGAGCAGCAGCGCCTCTTCGGCCCCAAAGCCGCTGGCGGCTGGGATGAGCGCGCGCTGGGTCTGGGGGGCGAGGGCGCTCCGCTCTAGTCGGCTGACGCCGAGGTGCACGAAGGCGTCGTAGCGCGCCCCGCGCGCCCCAGCGGTCAGCCCAAGGGTGTTGAGGTCGTCGAGGGGCCAGAAGTTCATCAGGTATGCGTCGTCGCCGCGTAGCCAGCGACTCCCGATGGAGAGCCAGAGGGGGCCCCCCCATAGGTCGCGCGCCTCGATGAAGCTGCGCCGTAGCGCGATGTGGGCGTCGGGGACGCCGGTGTAGTGCATGAGCGCGTCTAGGAGCGCGAGGGTGGTGGTGATGTCCACTTTGGCGAGGGCGCCGTCGTAGGCGTGGTAGCCGATGTCGAGCTCTAGGTAGTTGTCTTCGAGGAGGCGCGGGGCGTAGGGGGTGAGGGCGCGCGGGGCGCCTTGGCCGCCTTGGAGGTCGGAGGAGAGGCCGATGCGCCCGTAGGAGCCGACCCAGGCTCGGGGGGGAGCGGGGGTGGCGGGGGTGGGAGGGGTGAGGGTGAGGGTGAGGGTGAGGGTGAGGGTGAGGGTGAGGGGGAATTTAGGTGCCAGCCTCTTCATATGTCCCCGTACTTCATAGATAATCTCCATATGTGTTTCAGCCGTCCCTTCTCTATTTTTGCTCCCCCCTCCCCTCTGAGCCGCGTCTTCGACGCACGCCCCCAGGGGCGCTCTAGAGGTGCCCCTAGATGTGCCCCTAAAGGTGCCCCTAGAGGTGCCAGCCTCTTCATATGTACACACAGCGCATACTGTTTCTCAACCCAAAGCGCACACCTCACCCATCCGCTCAAGCGCCCGCTCCACATCCCCCTCCGTCGTACAAAAGTGAGGAGAAAAGCGAAGCCACCCATCCGGCGTCGCGCAGCTCACCCCTCGCTCCGCCAAAGCCGCCGCCCACCCCCCCACCGAATGGCGACGGCTCACCCCCCCCCCTGGGCGAACGCTCAGGATACCGCTCCTGCGCCCCTCATCCTGAAGCCGCGCGCTCTCAAAGCCCAGCGCCAACAGCCCAGCCTCAAGGCGATCATTCAGCGCGCCCACATGCCGCA
>VGTA01000343.1 GCA_016874875.1 Deltaproteobacteria bacterium
TGCAACGCCGCCCCGGCGCCCCCCGGGGCCCCCCCCCCCCCCCACCGGCCCTCTCCGAGGGCGCACAGGAGCGCAGATGAGCAAGAAGCGTGGCAAGCGCGTTGGAATCCTCACGAGCGGCGGCGACGCCCCAGGCATGAACGCGGCGGTCCGCGCGGTCTTTCGGCGCGTCAAGGACCTCGACCCGCACAACGAGGTGGTCTTGTTTAAGGAGGGGCTCAACGGCCTCGCCGGGCGCCTAGAGGTCAACTACCTCGGCAACATCGAGCGAGAGGCGATTCGGGGCATCATCCACAAGGGCGGCACCTTCATCGGCACCGGGCGCATCCCCGAGCTCAAGCCCGCCCCGCCCGGCTGCGAGGACGTGGCGCTGTGGGAGCGCAAGCGCAAGGAGATCACCGACGTGGCGGTGGTCAACCTGCGCCAGCTCGGCCTCGACAGCGTGGTGGTGGTGGGCGGCGACGGCTCCTTTAACGGCATGTCGCACATCATCGCCGCCTACGAGGAGCGCTACGGCGAGCCCCTCGGCCTCGTGGGGCTGCCCGGGACGATCGACAACGACATCTGGGGCACCGAGGACACCATCGGCTTCGACACCGCCCTCAACAACTCTGTGGCGGCGCTCCGGAATCTGCGCGACACCATCGAGAGCCACAGGCGCTGCGCGATTTTGGAGCTCATGGGCAACAGCAGCGGCTGGATCGCGCTGGCGGCGGGCATCGCGGGGGGGGCGACCACGATCATGATTCCCGAGCGCCCCGAGAGCTACGACCTGCAGCTCGTGCTCGCCCGCGTCCGCGCCGCCGTGCGCCTCGCCTACCGCTCGATCATCATCGTGATGGCGGAGGGGGTGAAGAAGGCGTCGGGGCGCCCGCGCGTGGCCGAGGAGCTCCGCGCGCTCATCGAGGGCGACCCCGAGATCATCGACGCCCTCGGGCGCCCCCTAGAGACGCGCATCAACATCATCGGCTACATCGCCCGCGGCGGCTCGCCGAGCGCGCGCGACAACCTGATCGCGAGCCAGCTCGGCTGCGCCGCCGCCGACCTCGCCCTCAGCGACGTCGCTCACGCGCCGATGATGGTGGGCACGCAGGGCGCGAGCGTGGTGTTGGTGCCCATGCGCGAGGTGATCGCGCGCTCGCCGCGCCTCGTGGAGGCGAGCTCGCCGCTGTGGGCGACGGCGGAGAGCCTGCTCGTGAGCGCGGACCAGAGCTTCTAGCCGCGCGCCGCTACTCCGCCCAGCAGCCGTAGGCGTAGTCGTCGCGGCTGAGGGTGAGCGGGCCGGCGGAGTAGTCCACGCGCGCGAGGCGGTCGCCGTCGTAGGTGTAGGCGGCGGCGTCCACGCCCGCGCCTAGGCCGGCGGCGTCGGCGTCGCCGGTGAGGGCGGCGGCGGCGGGGGCGGCGGCGTTGCCGACGTAGCTGAAGGCGCGCGTGTAGGTGCGCTCCCCGCCGCCGGCGTCGGTGAGGGTGGTGGCCTGCGCGGCGAGGCGCCCCTGCGCGTCGTAGGTGTACTCCTCCACGACGTCCACGTCGCCGTCAAAGTCCTCGTCGCGCGACTCCTCGGCGAGCAGCCCCTCGGGCGTGTAGGAGTAGGTCCAGGTCCCGAGGACAGGGCCGCCCCCCGCCGCGGTCGCCGCGGTGGAGACGTGGAGGTTGGTCTGCGGGTCATAGGTGAACGCGAGGTCGATGTCCACGTCGCCGTCGCCGTCCGCGTCGAGGCGCGCCGCCGTGATCACGCCGCCCGCGCGCTCGTAGGTGAAGACGCGGTCGGGGGCGCCGTCGCCGTCGTCGTCGAGGCGGGTGGAGAGGAGCTCCCCCGCCGCCGAGGCGCGGTCCACGCGGCGGCTCACCGCCAGGCCCACCTCGCCGCCGTCGAGGGCGACGGACGAGAGGCGCCCCTCGGGGGTGTAGGCGCTGCGGCGGGCGCGGACGGGGTGCCCCGCCACGGCCTCCACCTCAGCGGTGAGGCGGCCCTGCGCGTCATAGGCGTAGGTGACCTCGCCCGCGCCCCACGGCCCCATGACCGCCGCGCGCTGCACCACGCCCTGCTCGTCATAGGAGTAGGTGAGGACGCTGTCCACCACGTCATCGCAGCCCACGTCGCGGTCGGTGCGCGCGAGGCGGCCGTCGTCATACTCGTGCGCCTCGCACAGGTAGTCGCTCACCGCGGCGCGCTCCCAGGGCGCCACGGCGCCGTCCTGGCGGGTGCTCGCGAGGAGGCCGCCGGGGCCATAGGTGAGCGTCTTGATGCCATAGATGTCATCATCGCTCACCAGCGAGACCTCCACGAGGGCGGCGCCCTCATAGGTGTACTCCACGCGGAGGTTGGCGGGGTCGCCCGCCACGCGCTGCGCCGCGAGGGCGCCGCCGTCGCCGTACTCGTGGGTGAGGGTGAAGGCGCGCCCGCTGGCGGTGAGCGCCGCGGTGCTCGCCACGCGCCCCGCCGCGTCATAGGTGAGCGTGAGGGTGACGGCGGCCTCGAGGTCGAGGCGGGTGAGGGTGGTCTCGGGGGGGAGTCCCTCGTCGGTCTTGCCGTCACAGTCGTTGTCGGCCTCATCGCAGGCCTCAGGGCTCGGCGCGCCGGGGCGAGCGCCGCAGGTGAGGCCGCGCCCGGAGCCGTTGCAGGCGAGCACGCCCTCCGCCGCGCAGGCGCCGCGCCCCGCCGAGCACACCCCGCCCACGTCAAAGGTCTCGTCGAGCAGCCCGTCGCAGTCATCGTCGAGGGCGTTGCACAGCTCCGCGGCGGGCTCGCGCGGGGCGGCGTCGCACACGCCGCGCTCCTGGTCCGGGGCGCACACGGTGACCCCGCGCGCCGCGCACTGCCCCACCCCCACCGCGCACTCAGCGCCGAGGTTAAAGCCCTCGTCGAGGGTGCCGTCGCAGTCGTTGTCGGCGCCGTCGCAGCGCTCTGCGTCGGTGCTCAGGGGGCCGTCGGGGAGGCAGGCGACGTCGCCCGATTCGCGGTCACACTTGAAGACCCCGGGGCCGGCGCAGGTGGGGCCCACGTAGTCGCAGGCGTCGCCGAGGGTGATGAAGGTCTCGTCCACCGCGCCGTCGCAGTCTTGGTCAAAGCCGTCGCAGACCTCCTCGGGGAAGATGCAGGCCTCCGCCTCCGGCCAGCGCCCGTCCTCGCCGCAGCGCATCACGCCCGAGCAGCTCGAGGCGCCGCAGACGGCGACGTCGCCGGGGGCGCACGAGAGAATCACGCTGGCGCCGCCGGTGGGCGGGTCGGCGGGGGTGGGCGCGTCGTCGCAGGCGAGCGCGAGGAGGGCGGCGGCGAGGGGGGCGGCGAGGGGGGCGGCGCGCGAGGCGCGGAGGGCGCGGGCGCGTCGGGGGGGGAGGGGAGAGGGTCGCATAGGCGCTCCTAGGGTGGGGTGTGGAAGGGATCACTCTAGCCGCCGGCGGCGGGCTTGGCTAGGGGCAGGGCGCGACTCAGGGCGCGGCTCAAGGCGCGGCGTCGGGCTGGCGCTCGGGGCGGGCGCGCTCAAATGCGTCGAGCGCGGCGCAGCGCTCCTCGACGGCGCGCAGGCGGGGGAAGCGCCCCACGTCGAGGCCGTAGCGGCGGGCGTTGTAGAGCTGCGGGGCGAGGCAGGCGTCGGCGGCGGTGGGGGCGTCGCCGGCGAGGAAGGGCGAGGCGTCGGCGGCGCACAGGCGCTCGAGCGCCGCGAGGCCGCGCCCAATAAACTCCGCCGCCCACGCCTCGCGGTCGCCCCCGAGCTCTCCGACGCGCCGCAGCACCGACAGATTCTGAAGGGGCTGGATGCCGGAGTTGATCACCTCCGTGAGCTGCAGCACCCGCGCCCGCGCCCACGGCTCACGCGGAAACATGAGCGGCGAGGGGGCCACGTGGTCGAGCAGGTCCATGATCGCCACCGACTGCGTGAGGAGGCGCTCCTCGCCGGCGGGGAGATCGCCGCCCGACACGCGCAGCAGCGGCACCTGCCCCATGGGGTTGAGCTGGAGGTAGGGGTCCTTGAGGTGCTCGCCGCCGTCGCGCACGAGGTGGACCGCCTCGTAGCGATAGTCGAGGCCCTTGAGGTGGAGGGCGACGCGCACGCGCCAGCTCGCGGAGCTGCGCCAGTAGCCTTGGAGGGTGAGGGTGTAGGGGGTCATGGTCCTCAGTCGGTGACGGTGAAGGCGCGCCGCAGGGTGCCGCGCAGGGCGCCCCCGGCGCCGTAGGTGCTCACGGCGAGGGCGCGGGCGCCCGGATTCTGAAAGGTGTAGCGGAGCGCCTCCGACGAGACGCGGCGCTGGCCGGTGCGCACGTCGGTGAGCTCGTAGCCGTCGGCGGTCACCGAGAGCGCCGTGACCTCCGCGGGGCGCTCATCGACGCCGATGTCAAAGGTGCGCGGCCCCACCTGCCGCACAAACACCCCCGCCCCGCCGCTGAGGGCGTCGATGAGCCCATAGGCGCCGCTCACCTGCCGCCCGCCGCGGTAGCCCGCCACGTCCCAGGCCAGCCCCTCGCCCGCCGCCGAGAAGCTCAGGAAGGTGTAGCCGCCATCGCTCGGGGCGAGCTGCGCGCGCCGCACGCCGTCCACAAACACATCCACGCGGTCAAGGCACTCCGCGCCGTCCACGTGGAGCTCGTAGAAGAGGGGGGCGACGAGCTCCCAGGTGACGGGGAGGTAGGCGGGGGGGGGCGTCACGCAGGCGGGGTCGGGGCCGCCCCCCTGCGGCGGCGCGCCCGCCCCCCCGAGCGGCGGCGGCGCGCCCGCCCCCCCGAGCGGCGGCGGCGCGCCCGCCCCCCCGAGCGGCGGCGGCGCGCCCGCCTGGACTCCCGCCTGGACTCCCGCCTGGACTCCCGCCTGGACTCCCGCCTGGA
>VGTA01000344.1 GCA_016874875.1 Deltaproteobacteria bacterium
CGATGGCCACCAACAGCCGCCACCCGCCGCCCTCGCCGCCCTCGCCGCCCTCGCCGCCCGCCCCGCCGCGCAGCGGCTGCGTGTACACCGAGTCGTCAAAGTCCTTGGCGCTCTCCGGGTCGATGGTGACGAACGGCAGGTGCCGGAGGTCCTTGCGGCGCGCCACCTCCTCGGGGGTCACCGTGGGGGGGAAGGCCTCGGCGGCCTCGTCCACGGCGGAGGGGAGGTGGAGGGTGAGGCCCTGGTCGTAGATCACCGCCTCGAGGGCGCCCTGCGCGCTCGCCGGCTCGATCACGTGGAGCACGCGCGCCACGGCGCCCGCCGCGTCGATCGCCGGCCCGCGCGAGTCCTCGAGGAGCGCCCGGGCCTGCGCGCGCAGCCCCAGGGCGGGGCTGGCGCCCTCCTCGGGAGGCACCAGCAGCGCCGCCACCAGGTCGCCGTCCACGGGCGCGCGCCCCCCCTCGAGGGGCTCGAGGGTGCGCTCCACGGGCACCTGCGTGGGCAGGCGGTCGCTCTGGGGGTAGATGTAGCAGAGCCCCTCGGAGGAGCCCGCGGCGCCCTGGCTCACCGCCTCGCGGTACACGCCCACAAAGGAGCGCGTGCCGCGCTCGAGGACGCGGGTGACGCGCCCGCGCAGGCGCCCGTCGGGGCCCGTGTAGAGGGCGAGGGCGACGCGGTCGCGGTGGAGGGCGCCGCTGAGGTCGAGGCGGTCCACGTAGATGTTGGGCTCGCTGCTCAGCTCGGGGGTGACGAACGCGAAGCCGCGCGGCGTCATGGTGAGGGTGCCGCGGACCTCAGGGCGGGTGAGGAGGTAGCGCTGCGGCTCGGGGGCGTGGGCCAGCCCGTAGCCCACAAGCTGCGCGAGGAGCGCCTCGAGCTCAGGGCGCGCCGCGGCGGGCAGCTTGAGCTCGGCGGCGAGCTCGTTGAGGTGCTTGGGGTGCTCGGCGGCGAGGAGGGGGATGAGGTCGCTGACGTGTATGCTTATGCTCAAACGATGTTCTCTTTGGTAAAAAACTCTTATATTGATTTGGAGGGGTTATTATCTGAAGCGCGCGCTCGACTCAAGCGCGTCCCCTCATCCTATCACACGAGAGGTCGTCTCCGCTGATGCAGTCTCAGTTTGGGCGTTATCTGATTCTCAAGAAGATCGCCGTCGGCGGCATGGCGGAGATCTTCCTCGCGCGCCGCGTCAGCCTCGGGGAGTTCTCCAAGTTCGTGGTGATCAAGCGCCTCGCGCCGGAGTACCAGGGCAAGCGCTCCTTTGAGCGCCTGTTCTTGAGCGAGGCGCACATCACGGCGCGGCTGTCGCACCCCAACATCGTGCAGGTCCACGACATCGGGCAGTCCGACGGGGCGTACTTTATGGCGATGGAGTACATCCACGGCGTGTCGAGCGCGGAGCTGATGTCGAAGGCGGCGCAGCTCAAGCGCCCCGTGCCGCTGGCGGTGGCGATCGGGGTGACGCTGGCGGTGGCGCGCGCGCTCGAGTACTGCGGTCTGGCGCTCAGCTACGAGGGCGAGCCGCTCGACGTGCTCCACCACGACGTGAGTCCCCACAACATCCAGGTGCGCTTTGACGGGGAGGTCAAGCTCCTCGATTTTGGCGTCGCCACCCAGCGCCAGGGCGACACGTCGGCGAGTCGCCGCGGCAAGTTCGCCTACATGTCCCCGGAGGCCTACAACCGCATGCCGCTCGACGCGCGCAGCGACCTGTTCTCGCTCGGGGTGGTGCTCTACGAGCTGTCGATGGGGCGCCGCCTCTTCAAGGGGCGCACGCAGGAGGAGACGCGCCTGCGCGCCGAGCAGTGCCTCGTGACGCCGCCGCGCGAGGTGCACGCCAAGTTCCCCCCCGAGCTCGAGGCGGTGATCCTGCGCGCGCTCGCCAAGGACCGCGAGGGGCGCTTCTTGGATCTGAGCGAGCTGTGCGCGGCGCTCGAGGAGGTGACGCGCGCGCTCAAGCTCGACGTGCGCCCGCAGCGCATCTCCAAGTACCTGCAGGACCTCTACGGCGCCGAGGTGGGGGAGCGCACGCAGCAGCTGCAGGCGCTCGCGGCGCGCGCGGAGGCGATGCGCGACGACCCGCTCGATGAGCTCTCGACGATCGCCGGGCCCGCCGAGGCGCCGCTCGACGTCTCGGGCGCGCTCGAGGGGCGCGAGGGGCTCGCGCCGCAGGGGACGCCCGAGGGGCGCGAGGGGCTCGCGGAGGCGCCGGATTCGCCGCTCTTTGAGGCGGAGCGGGTGGAAGACGAGGTGCGCGCGGAGATGAGCGCCGAGCCGACGCCGCCCCCGCCCGCGGCGAGCGCCCCCGCGCGCCCCGCGCCCCCCACGCGCGTCGCCCTGCCGTCGGAGTTCACCCTCGTGGGGCAGCGCGAGCGCGACTGGGACGAGCGCCCCACCACCGCCGCCACCCCCGCCCCCGCGCTCGCCCCCGCCCCCGCCCCCGCCCCGCGCCGCGGGGTGCCCGCCGCCGCGGCGCTGCTCTTGGCGGCGGCGGCGGCCGCGGCGGGGCTCTTTGGGGGGCGCGCCCTCCACGCCGGCGCCGGCGGCGCCCCTCTGTCGCTTGAGGTGCGATCGCACCCGGAGGGGGCGTCGGTGCTGGTGAACGGGGTGCTGCTCGGCAAGACGCCCCTCGAGGCGCCGTATGAGACGGCGGCGGACTCCATTGAGGTGCAGGTGCTCGCGCCTGGGCATGAGGCGCTGCGGCGGGTGGTGCGCGTGGCGCCTGGGCAGCGCGTGTCGCTCGACGCGCAGCTGGCGCCGCAGCGCTGATGAGGGGCGGGAGGGCGGGCGCGAGGTGAGAAATCCCCTTGTCGAGAGCCGCGCTCCTCTCTATCCTGCACCGCGCGACAGAGCACCCACATGAGCGAGCAGGGAGAGAACGCATGAGCGACAACAACAACGACGACAAGGGCGTGGAGAGCGACGAGGCGACGGCTGAGCAGCCCGCCGCTCCTGCCGCAGCGCGCAACGCCATCCCCGCCGAGGAGTCCGCGCCGGCGGTCGAGCTGCTCGCCGAGGAGTCCACCGAGGAGTCCGCGCCGGCGATCGCGCTGCCCGCCGAAGATTCCCCGCCGGCGATCGCGCTGCCCTCCGAAGATTCCGCGCCGGCGGTCGCGCTGCCTGCCGAAGCTTCCGCGCCGGCGGTCGCGCTGCCAGCCGAGGAGCCCGCGCCCATCGCGCCCATCACCCTCGCCCCCAAGACCGTCGCCGCGCCCGCCGCGCCCGCCGCCGCGCCCGCCGCGCTCAGCGTCGAGGAGCTCCTCAAGGATTTCAAGTGGCCCACCGACCCCGAGCACGCCAACGCCGTCCGCTTGCTCTCGGAGGAGGTGGAGGGGATCGACCTCGTGCCGGAGTTGCACGCCGCCCCCGAGAGCCGCGCGCTCAACTTTCTGCTCCTCCTCCTGGTGATCGCCGTGGGCGGGGCGGGGATGCAGGCGCTGTCGCACTACAGCTCGCCGGAGCGCGAGGCGCGCCTCAAGGAGGTGGCGATGTGCAAGGTGGAGCAGGACACCAAGACGCAGCTGCTCGCCGAGAAGCAGTACGGCGCGCTCCGCATCGAGTCGGAGCCGTCGCAGGCCAAGGTGTTCCAGAGCGTGGACGGCGGCCCGTTTACGCCCATCATGGGCAAGACGGCGGACGGGGTGGAGATGGCGGCGCTCACGCCCACCACCATCAACAACCTCGACATCAACCGCACCTACAAGTTCAAGCTCGAGCTCACCGAGACCTTGCGCCGCTTTAAGGACGAGGGCGGCGACAAGAAGGACAAGAAGGACGCCGACGCCGCCGCCGCCGCCGCCGCCGCCCCCGCCGGCGACCGCCCCGTGGAGGAGCTGCTGGTGGACTACCGCGCCGACGAGTTCCAGGTGGCCCGCTACCAGTGGATTCAGGACGGCGCCACCGGGGCGTTCCGCACCCAAAAGATCGCGCAGCTCGTGCCCGCCGACGCGGAGCACTACTACTCGTTTGACTGGAAGACGGGGGAGGACAAGACCTTCGCCACGGAGTCCGAGTGCCGCGACTTCCAGCGCTCCGCCGACGCCACCCTCTGCCGCCCTGTGCCCCGCGTCAAGAGCTTTGAGACGGAGGACGCCCGCAAGGAGGCGGAGGCGAAGGGCGCCAAGGGCAAGAAGGGGCGCTGAGGTGCGCGCGCCCCCCGCGGAGGCGTGGGGGCGCACCCCTCGCCAGATGGTGTTCCTCGCGCGCAGCTTTGGGCGCCACGCCCTCGAGCTCGGCAACGCCATCCCCGAGCGCCCGCTGTTCTTCCTCAAGTCGCTGAGCGCGCTCGTGGGGCCGGGGGAGGCGGTGGTCCTGCCGGCGGAGAGCGCCGAGGTCCACCACGAGGCGGAGGTGGCGGTGTGGGTGGGCGCGCCGCTGACGCGCGCGACCCCTGAGGAGGCGGCGGGGGCGATTGAGGCGTGGACGGTCCTCAACGACGTCACCGCCCGCGACGTGCAGCGCGCCGACGGCGGGCGCTTCACGCGCGCTAAGTGCTTTGACACCTTCTGTCCCCTCTGCCCGCAGGCCGTCTCCCCCGCCGCCCTCGGCGACTGGCGCGCGGCGCGGGTGCAGGGGTGGCGCAATGGGGCGCTGGCGCAGGACGCGCCCCTCTCGGACCTGCTCTACTCTCCCGCGGAGGCGCTGAGCGCCATCTCGCAGGTGATGACGCTGCGCCCGGGGGACCTCGTGTCGCTAGGCACCCCGGCGGGGGTGGGGCCCCTCGCGGCGGGGGACTCGTTTGAGGTGCGCCTGGTGGGCGGGGGGGGAGAGGCGCTCTTGAGCTTGGTGAATCCTGTGGTGGCGGCGCGCTAGGGG
>VGTA01000345.1 GCA_016874875.1 Deltaproteobacteria bacterium
TCGAGGGGGGGGGCCTGGTGGGGGGGGGGGGGGCGGGGGGGGGGGACTTGCGCCTAGATACTCTAAGTGCTCGCCTAGTGGCGAGTGAAACCGATCGCCCCGCCCCCCGCCCCCCGCGAGTCCGCCCCATGCTGATGATTCTCCTCTCCCCCTCCAAGACCATGCGCTGGGACCACCCCTACCCCCCCGAGACCGCCCCCGCCCTCCTCTCGCGCGCCGAGGCGCTCGCCGCGCTCCTGCGAGACGACGACGCCGCCGCCCTCGCGCGCTGGATGCGCCTCAGCCCCGCCCTCGCCGCCGCCGCCCACGCCGACCTGCGCGCGTGGACCCCGACGGGGCGCGGCGCCGCCCTTTTCGCCTACGCGGGGGAGGCGTTTAGGGCGCTCGACGCCCCCACGCTCCCCCCCGCCGCCCTCGCCCGCGCCCAGCGCCGCCTCCGGGTCCTCTCGGGCCTCTACGGCGTCCTGCGCCCGCTCGACGCCGTCTGCCCTTACCGCCTCGAGGCGGCGAGCCGCCCGCCGCGCCTGGGGGCGGGGGGGGTGTGCGGCTACTGGCGCGAGCACGTCACCCGCGCCCTCAACGACGACATCGCGCGCGAGGGCGCCACCCTCGTGCTCAACCTCGCGTCGCAGGAGTACGCCGCCCTCCTCGACCCCGCCGCCCTCCACGCCCCCCTCCTTGCGCCCGCGCTCTACGCGCGCGACGCCAGCGGCGCGCGGCGCGTGGTGAGCGTATACGCCAAGAGGGCGCGCGGGCTGCTGGCCCGACACGCCCTCTTGAGCGGCGCTGAGACGCGCGAGGGGCTAGAGGGGTTCTGCCTTGACGGCTACCGCCTCGTCGAGGGCCCCGGGCTCGCGTTTGAGCTCAGCCGAGGATCTTGAACGCCACGAGGAGGGCGTAGATCACCAGCGACTCGATGAGCGCGAGGGCGAGGATCATGGGCGTGAAGATGTCGCCCTTGGCGCCGGGGTTGCGGGCGATGCCCTCGAGGGCGGCGGCGGCGGCGCGGCCCTGCCCGATGGCGCCACCGAAGGCGGCCACGGCGATGGCGAACGCGGCGGCGGCGGCGCCGCTGCTGACGCCGCCCTCAGCGAAGGCGGGCGCGGCGACGAAGGTGATGAGGGCGAACTGGAAGAGCTGGATAAAGCGCGACATGGCGTGGGTCCTTGTGGGTGTGGCCTGGGAGGTCTGGCGCGGCGGAGGTCCTCTACTCTCTCTGATACCAACAGCCCGCCGCGGGCTCCTTCTCTCTCGACCGGTTGGGTGGGCGTCCCTTTAGCGGATCGCGGGTGGGATTACAAGAGAAAAAGCGCTCGCCGCAGTGATGCTCAGCTCGAGGCTCAGCTCGAGGCTCAGCTCAGTGATGCTCGTGCAGGTCCTCGATGGCCATGCTGATGTACACGACGCTGAGGAGGCAGAACACCAGGGTCTGCACCACGCAGACGATGGTGCCGAGGAACATGACCGGGAGCGGCACGAGGAGGAGGCCGAAGCTGAGGAAGATCGTGAGCACGGTGTGGTCGCCCACCATGTTGCCAAAGAGGCGCAGGGTGAGGCTGAGGGGGCGCGCGAAGTGGCTGATCAGCTCGATGGGGAACACGAGCGGCGAGAGGGCGCGCATGGGCCCCATCATGTGCTTGATGTGCTCAAGGCCGTTCTTCTTGATCCCGTAGAGGTGCGTGGCGAAAAAGACGATGAGCGCCAGCACGAGGTTGGTGGAGATGACCTCGGTGGGCGGCAGCAGCCCCGGCACCAGCCCGGCGAGGTTGCCAAAGAGGATGAAGAAGGCGAGCGTGCCGATGAGCGGCAGGAACGACCGCGCCGCCTCGCGCCCCATGATGCCCTCCATGAGCCCAAAGGCCGCCTCGCAGATCGTCTCCACCACGCTGCGCGCGTTCAGCGTGCGCTCCGGAATCAGCGTGTCGGCAGCCATCTTGCGCCGCGCGGCGTAGAGGGCGGCGAGGAGCATCACGAAGAGACTCACTAGAATCGACATGATCACGTGGGTGGCGTTACCGGTGGTGCTCGGGTCGATCACCCCGCGCCCAAAGGTCGCGGAGATGGCCTGGTCGAGGGCTTGCACCCCGGGCAGGTAGTCGTGCAGGATCGTTGAGCCGCTCATGGGCGTTGTCCTTTTGGTCCTTGTGGTGGAGTGAGGCTGCTTGAGTGCGCGTGTTGTGCTTGATCTCGCGAGCGAGGTCAAGCGCGATCGCGCGGCGCGCGCGCCTCTCGCAGCGCCGCGTAGAGCACGGCGAGCACCCAGGCGCTGCTGCCGAGCAGGAGCGCGAGGAGGGAATCGGGGCAGAGCGCCACGAGCGCAAACAGGAGCGGAAAGAGCGCGAGCGCCTTGAGCAGCAGCAGCCCGCTGGCGCTCCCCGCCCCGCGCAGCAGCGCCCCCACCCCCGCCGACAGGAGCCACAGGTCGAGCCAGGTGAGGGCGAGGGCGGCGCTGAAGGCCGCCAGGTGGCGCGGGAGGGCCGCCGCGCCCTCGCCGCGCGTGAGGTGCGCCACGAGGAGCGCGCCGAGCGCCCAGAGCGCGAGCAGGGCGCGGGCGACGCGCGCGTGGAAGAGGGCGGCGGCCGCCCGCGCTCGCGCCGCGTCGCCGAGGGGGGCCGCGGGGGACTCAGGGCTCATCAGGCGCCCGCGCCGCCCGCGACCGCTCCTCGTGCGCGGCGAGGCGCAGCAGGGAGCGGACGGCGGCGGCGAAGCCCAAGACCACGCCGCCGAGGGAGCCCCAGGGGGCGAAACCGTAGCGCCCCTCGAGCCAGGCGCCGGCGAGGTAGCCGATCACCACCGAGAGTCCAAACTCGAGTCCCACGCTCGCGTAGCGCGCCCCCGCCCACACCTTGCCCCCGCGCTCGCGGAAGCGCTCGCGCGCGCCGCTCACCGCTCAGCCCTGCGCCGACGAGGCGAGGGCGCGGCGCGCGGCGCTGAGCGTGCGCGCGAGCTCCTCGTCGCCGTGCGCCGCCGACACGAAGCAGGCCTCGTAGCCGCTGGGGGGGAGGTAGATCCCCTCGTTGAGCATGGCGCGGTGGAAGCGCCCAAAGCGCTTGTGGTCGCAGGCCTTGGCGTCGTCAAAGTTCATGACGGGGCGGTCGCTGAAGAAGAGCGTGAACATAGTGCCTGCGCGCTGCACCACCGCGCGGTGCCCGCCCTCGCGAATCAGGGCGTTGAGCCCCTCCTCGAGGCGCGCGCTGAAGGCGTCGATGCCCTCAAAGACGCCCTCACGCCCGAGCAGCTCAAGCGTCTTGAGCCCCGCCGCGGTGGCGAGCGGGTTGCCGCTCAGGGTGCCCGCCTGGTAGACGGGGCCTAGGGGCGAGACGCTGCGCATGTACTCCGCCCTGCCGCCGTACACCCCCACGGGCAGCCCGCCGCCCACCACCTTGCCGAGGCACGTGAGGTCGGGGTCAAAGCCGAGGTGCGCCTGCGCGCCGCCCCGGTGCACGCGGAAGCCCGTCATCACCTCGTCAAAGATGATGAGCGCGCCGTGCCGCGCGCGCACCTCGCGCAGGGCGCTGAGGAAGTCCTCGGTGGGCAGGATGAGGCCCATGTTGCCCGTGATCGCCTCGAGGATCACGCAGGCGAGGTCGCCGCCGCGCGCGGCGAACAGGGCGCGCAGGCCGTCGGCGTCGTTAAAGGCGAGGGTGTGGGTGTGCTGGGCGAGGTCGGCGGGGATGCCCGCGGAGTCGGGCACCCCAAAGGAGGCGGCGCCGCTGCCCGCCTTCACGAGCAGGCTGTCGGCGTGCCCGTGGTAGCAGCCCTCGAACTTGACGATCCCGTCCCGCCCCGTCACGCCGCGCGCCACGCGGAGCGCCGACATGGTGGCCTCGGTGCCGCTCGACACCATGCGCATCATCTGCATGGAGGGGAAGAAGCCCTGCACCGCCTCCGCCATGGTCACCTCCGCCTCCGTGGGGGCGCCGAAGCTCGTGCCCTTGCGCGCAGCGGCGCAGATGGCCTCGGTGATCTCGTCGCGGGCGTGCCCGAGGACGGCGGGGCCCCAGGTGCCCACATAGTCGACGTAGCGGTGGCCGTCGACGTCGGTGAGGTAGGCGCCCTTGGCCTCAGCGATAAAAACGGGGCTGCCGCCCACGGCGCGGAAGGCGCGCACGGGGCTGTTGACGCCGCCGGGGATCAGCTGGCTGGCGCGCTCGAGGAGGGCGAGGCTCTTGGGGTGGGAGAGGCCCATGCGGGGTGGCTCCTTGGGGGTGTGGGGTCGCGGAGGGGGTGGGGGGGCCTGCGGCGCGCGGCGCCATCAGGGGAGCTGCGCCCTCAGGGGAGCTACGCCCTCAGGGGAGCTGCATGGAGATGACGCTGCCGCCCTCCACGTCGCACGTGAGCTCGTTGCAGAAGGCGTCGCCCGTGAAGGCGCCAGAGGAGAACTCCTCGGGGGTGATGAGGCGGACGCTGTAGGCGGAGTCGGCGCAGCCGCCCTGCTGGTTGGCCTGCGCGGCGGCGCCGGTGAGGGCGCGCTCGAGGTCCAGCAGGTCGGCGCACGAGCGCGCCGCCATTAGCCCGTTGTGCCCGTCGATGAATCGCGCCTCCGCGCCCACCGGGGCGCACTCCACGCGGATGCAGCCCGCCGCCACGGGGGTCACGGTGTAGGCGGGGGTGGCGCGCTCGGCGGGGGTGTAGTGGGCGCAGAGCTGCTCCCAGCGCCCGCGCACCCTCTGCTTCATCTGCTCGATGCACTCGTCAAAGAGCTGGTCGAAGGTGGGGCCGAGGTCGGCGGCGGGGCCGAGGTCGAGGGGCGCGGGGGGCTCGGTGTCGCGCGGGGGGGAGGAGACGACGGGGGGCGCGGCGGCGTCCTC
>VGTA01000346.1 GCA_016874875.1 Deltaproteobacteria bacterium
CCCCGCCCCACAGGGCTCCTCGCACGCCGCGAGGGCGCCGAGCGCCAACCCCCCGAGCGCCAACCCCCCAAGCGCCAAGCCCCCGCGCGCCAAGCCCCCGAGCGCCAAGTCCCCAAGCGCGCCCCAGGTCAGCCCACGCCCCCCAGGGCTGAGCCTCACAGCGGCGCAGGCAGAGAGGCAGGCAGAGCGAAATGCGCTGGGGGCGCGAGGCGCGCGGGGGGCGCGAGGTGCGCTAGGAGCGCCAGGAGCGCCAAGAGCGCCAGGAGCGCCAAGAGCGCCAGGAGCGCCAGAAGCGCCAAGAGCGCCAGAAGCGCCAGAAGCGCCAGAAGCGCCAGAAGCGCCAGGGACGCCAGAGGCGCGAGGGGCGTGAGGTGCGCGAGGAGTCGTGTGGGTCATGATGAGCGCCGCTTCGGTGAGGGGGGCGCGCGTGCCGCGCGCGGGGTAGAGGGGGAGGCGCGCCCGCGCGGCCCTGCGCCGGCGCGGGCGCCTCAGTACTTGGCGTTGATCTGGCCGCTGAACCAGCCGCCCGTGAGGGAATCGAGCTCCGCGTCGAGCTGCTGCACCTTGAGCGCCGCGAGGTCGCGCGCCTCGCCCGGGCGGGCGTCCTTGAGCTTCACGAGGGCGCGCTTGCGCTCAAAGTACACCTGCGTCACGGTCTGCAGGAGCTTCTGGCGCTCCTTGGCGCTGTAGCGGTTCTCGCGCATCACCGCCGTCTCTTGGTAGTTGAAGACCATCTCGTTGAGCTTCCAGCGCGCCTCGGCGTAGAGCTGCAGGTCGTTGTTGACGACGCTGGTGGCGGAGATGTCCTGCGGCTGATTCGTCTCGCCAAAGCGCGTGAGGCTGCGCGACTCCTCATCGAGATTCTTGGTGGCGCGCACCGTCAGCTGCGGCAGCACCGCCTGCACGCGGCTGCGGCTCTTCATGCTCTGAAAGACCTCCGGGTTGAGCGAGGCGTAGCGCATCGACACCTGCTGCACGCTCTGCACGGAGGGCTCGCCGTCCTTGTCGAGGGTGAGGGTGAGCTCCTGCGCGCGCGCCTGAGGCGCGGCGAGCGGGGCGAGGAGCGCGCCGAGGGCGAGGCTGAACGCGCGCGCGCGGCGGGCGAGGGGGGAGGGGGCGTCGCGGTGCATGAGGGCTCCGTGGGGAGGGCGGGGAGAGGGAATCACAGCTTGAGGCGGTAGCCCGTGAGCGCGTCGAGGAGCGCGTCGAGCTCCGCCACCCGCAAGGCGAGCTCCTTGGCCTCCGCCGACGCCTCGCCGCCCTCGGGGGGCGTGAGCCAGCGCTGGTAGGTGAGGTCGAGGCGCTCGCGGTAGAGGCGGTGGAGGTAGAGGCGGAGCTGCGCGCGGTCGCGGTGCTCCTGGCGGCGCTGGAGCGCCACGGTGGTGGCGGCGAGGCGCTGCGCCTGCGTGGTGTAGGTGTCGTCGCTCCAGTCGTCCACCGCGCCGAGCTCCGCCTCGAGCCCCAGCTCCGCGCCCGGGGAGTCCGCCGCCTGCTCGAGCTGCGCCTGCAGCTCCCCGTAGGCGCCGCCGAGGTCCGGGTTAAAGAGGCGCGCCACGAAATCAAACGACAGGTCCCACTCCGCCAGCACCACATAGTTGGGCACCGGCTGCAGGAGCGTGAGCTGGCGGCTGCCCTCCGAGAAGGTGGGGCGGTCGTCGGCGCGGCGGGGGGTGACGGTGAGGCGCGCGAGCACCTGCGGCAGCAGCGCGCTCAGCACGGGGCGCAGCCCGTAGCCGCTCTGGCGCGGGTTGAGGCTGGCGTAGTCGAGGGCGGCGGCGTACACGTCGTCAAAGGGCGGGTAGGAGGCCAGCTCGCGCTTGAGGTACACGAGCGCGAAGCCGTCCTTGCTCGCCGGCGCGCCGGCGCGCCACGCGAAGAGGCCCTCGGTGGTGGCGGCGTAGAGGCGCCCCTCGTACACCACCGCGTCGCGCAGCCCGAGGTCGGTGAGCTGCGGGCGCTCCACCACGCGCGGGTCGCCCTCGCAGGTGTCGCGGCTGAGCCAGAGCTCCCCGGGCGACACCGCCACCAGCCAGCCCTCGCTCCAGCGCACGTGGGTGGGGGAGGAGGGGTAGGTGGCGCAGGGGCGCCAGTTGGCGCCCTCCTTGCGATAGAGGGCGCGCGAGGTGAGCAGCCACAGCCCCCCGCCGCCCTCCACGAGCTGCTGCGGCGTGCCGGCGGGCGCGAAGTAGGGGGTGAGGGCGCCCTCGGGCCCTGAGGACACATAGAGCGCGCCGCCGCTGAGCGCCCAGAGCTGCCCCTCGTGGGCGGCCAGCGAGGCGCTCGGCAGGTCGTGGGCGCGCGCCCAGGGCGCCCCCTCCCCCTCCCACGCCCACACGCCGCTCGGCGCGCTCAGCCACAGCCGTCCGCCCACCTGCGTGAGGCTGAGCGCCGCGCCGGGGCTGCCGCCGATGGGCACGATGCGCTGCCCGTTGGTGCCCCACAGCCCCGCCCCTGTCGCCACCCACACCCCCGACTGGCTCGGGTAGAGGTCGCTGACGCGGTAGGGGCTGTCGATGGGCGGGTCGTCCTCCTCCACATAGGACTCGATGATGAAGCTGACGGTGTCCTCCGAGAGCCACGAGTCGTCCCCTTGGTCCTCGGCGGCCTCCTCCACGAGCCCGCTCACCACGCGCTCGATCTCGGAGAGCACGCTCGGCGTAAAGGGGCCGCTAGCCGTCACCCCCTCGCCCTCGTCCCAGGTGAGCTCGGGGGCGTAGGAGCCCACGCGCGCCCAGCGCTGGTCGGCGAGGGAGGCGGCGGGCGGCAGGCGGTACACCTCGCCGCTGCCGAGGGCGTAGAGGGCGCGGTCGCCGCTCTCGCTGAGCCACGAGAGACTCATCTTGCCCACCTCGCCGAGGGCGGGCACCCACACGCCGCCGTCCCCCACCACGTCCCCCCCCCCGCCCCCCGGCGCCCCGAGCGCCACGCCCCCGAGCGCCACGCCCCCGAGCGCCACGCCCCCGAGCGCCACGCCCCCGAGCGCCGCCCGCGCGGCGAGGGTGAGCGAGAGCGCGCAGGCGCGGCGCCGGGTGGTTGGGCGTGCGGAGAGCATAGGACGCCTCGTGGGCTAGGTGGGGGGCAGGGGGCGCCCGCGAGCCCGAGCCCCTCGGCGCGCCCCTCAGCGCCCCTGTCTAGCGAATAAGGCGCCCAAGCTCAAGCCCAAGAGCGCAAAAATCAAGCCCCCCGCCCCGTGCAGCGCCAGGTGCGCGGCGGCGGCGAGGGGGCGGCCGTCGCGCGCGAGCGACACGACCTCCACGCTGAGCGTGGAGAAGGTGGTGAGGGCGCCCATAAAGCCCGTGGTGAGGGCGGCGCGGAGGGGGGTGTGCGCCGGCAGGAGCGCCAGGAGGGCGCCGAGCGCAAAGCTCCCCGCCCAGTTGACCCACAGCGCCCCGAGGGGCAGCCCCGCCAGCGCGGCGCCGAGGGGCCCGTGGGGGCTCGTGGCGCCCGCGCGCGCGCTCACCCACGCCCTGCAGAGCGCGCCCGCCGCCCCCCCCGCCGCCACCGCCGCCGCGTGGAGCGCCGGCGCGCCCTCGGCGGGCGCCGCGCTCACCGTCACGCTCAGAACCTGTACTCAGCGTTGAGGTTGCCCACGCTCACCGCCTGCTCATAGGTGCCGGCGGCGGAGGGGCCCTTGGAGATGCTCTTGAAGCCGTTGGTGGGCGCGCCGCTGGCGTCGCGGACCACCTCGATGGTGCGCGTCTCGTAGAACACCTGCGTGTAGGTGGCGCTGAGGCGCAGCGCGCCGTCGAGGAGCGTGACGCGCGCGCCGAGGGCGGCGGAGTACTTGTCCATATCAAAGAGGCTCGGGTCAGCGCCGGCGTCGGGGGCGGCGTTGCCGTCGTAGCCGGCGCCCGCGTAGGTCTCCACCGCCGGCGTGAGCCAGTACGACACGCCGCCGCGCACGCCCCAGGCGTCCTGCCAGGCGCGCGCGATGTTGAGCGTCACGGCGGAGCGCGCCACGTCGTTGGCGTCGATCTCGCAGGGGTCGCCCTCCTCCTGCACCACGCACTGGCGCTTAAAGAGACTCCAGCGCACATAGTCGCCAAAGAGGCGCGCCTCCCACCGCTTGTTGATTCGCCACGAGGCGCCGAGGCGGTGGACGTCGGGGAGCGCCTGCAGGAACTCCACTGACGTGGGCTCCGCGGGGGCGGGCTGGTTGCTCACAAGCGGCGACAGCTCCCCCTTGAGGCGCAGATCCTCCCCAAATCCAGGGCTGCTCTGGTACGAGTACCCCACGCGCACCCCCTTGGCGGGGCGCCAGAGCACGCCGGCGCCCACCGAGAGCGCGCCGCCCTTGGCGGAGAGGTAGCTGCGGCCCTCCTTGAGGGCGCCCGTGACGGGGTCCACGAGGTCATCGGAGCCGTCGGTGTTGCGGGCGCGCACGGTGTCGATGCTGGCGCTGGCGTAGTTGACCGACAAGCCGAAGCTGAGGCGCTTGTGCACCTTGTAGCTGCCGGCGAGGGTGAAGTAGATCACCTTGAGGCTGCTGTCGATGCTCCACCAGCGCTGCGGGCCGTCGCTGGCGCCCGGGTGGGCGGCCTCCTGCTCCGAGGTGAGCACCGTGCTCTTGCTCCACGAGGCCCCGCCGCCGAACGGCGCCGAGAGGCCGAGGGCGATGTTGAGGCGCGGGACGCCAAAGTCGCTCGCCACGGCGATAAAGGGCGAGGCGGCGTAGTTGCGGAGCTGGGCGGTGCCGGAGTTGGCGATGATGTAGGCGGGGTCGGTGTTGCTCGGGTCGCCGAGGGCGTCGGCGGGGCGCGTGTAGTCCACGCCGCGGTACGCGAGGATGCCGTCCACCATCAGG
>VGTA01000347.1 GCA_016874875.1 Deltaproteobacteria bacterium
GCCCCGAGCCCCGCCCCCTCGCTCAAGGCGCCTCGCCGAGGGCGCAGTCGCGCCGCAGGTAGAGGGTGTTGAACAGCGCGCAGTCCGCTGACTGCAGGCACTCGGGGTCCTCGTTGAGGAGCACGCGCCCGCCGCAGCGGTGGAAGGCGGCGAGCTGGCGGAGGGTGCGGCGGGCGTAGCTGAAGCCGTCGCGGCTGTAGCCGGCCACCCACTCGTGCGCCCCCTCCACGTCGTTGAGGCTGAGCGCCGACAGCCCGTCCCCCACCCGCAGCGGCGGGAAGGGCCCGATGGGGGGCGCGGAGGGGGGGTTGTCGTTGAGGATGTCCTCCACATCGTAGAGGGGCGGGCGCGCCGCGAGGCGCTCCTCCTCCGAGAGGCCCACGAGGCGCGCGGGGTCGAGGGCGGGGGCCCAAGGCTCCCCCGAGAGGACGCCGCGCGCGCGCAGCGCCTCGAGGCGCGGGCGCCACACGCGCTCCTCCTCGCCGAGCAGGCCGAGGGCGTTGGCGAGGTGCGCCCCGGCGCTCATCGGCACCGCGGAGTCGCCGAGCGCCGAGAACATGAGCACCTTGGTGGGCGGGCCGTCCTCGGGGCGCGGGCGCGTGAGGCGGGGGGCGAACGAGAGGGGGTCGCAGCGGTCGAGCATGTGCTGCAGCGCGTGCGCGGCGCGGCGGAAGTCGGGCGTGTGCGGCGCGTAGCCGCCCCCGCGCACCTCCGCCGTCAGCGACGCCGTCACCGCCGGCGCCCCCGCCCGCTCGAGCGAGAGCACAAGGGGGTCGCCGGGGTCAGACGCCACCTGCAGCGCGAAGCCCCCGCGCGCGTCCACCACCCCCTCCGCGCGCGCCCCCGAGCGCTCGTTCCGCAGCGCCACCCGCGCCCCCCGCCAATCGCCGTCGAGCGAGAGCTGCGCCGTGGCGTCGAGGTCGCCCTCGCAGCGCGCCGCGTCGTCGTTGAGCGACACCACAAGCCCCGCGGGCGCCTCGCCCTCCCCGGCGCGGGGGCAGCCCACCGCCAGCTGCCCAAAGAACTCCTCAAAGAGGGGGCGCGCCACAAAGCGCAGGCTGGTGCGGAGGAGGATGTCCACCATCCCGCCCCCCGGGACGATGGGCGTCGCCACCTGCACCTCGGGCTCGGCGGCGGCGAGCAGCAGCGCGTGGATGCCGCCGAGCGAGGTGCCGGCCGTGGAGAGCTGCGCGCGGGGGCCGCCCACGTCGAGCACGCCATCAGCGTTAAAGTCCCCCGCCAGGAGGTGCGCCGCGAGGCGCTCGGCGGGCGCCTCGCGCGGCGCGTTGAGGTAGGCGGGCACCCGCGCGGGGCTGAGCGCGCGCAGCACGCGCACGAGCTGCAGGGCGTCGAGGGTGTCCTGCCAGAAGGCGCCGCAGAGGGCGAGGGGCTCGGAGTCAAAGAAGCCCTCGGCGGGGGCGTGGTAGCCGTCGCCGTCCACGTCCTCCCAGCGCCCGAGCACCGCCAGCTCGCGGTAGATCCCCGAGCGCTCGAGCACGGCGAGCCCCTCCTCAAACCCCAGCCCGGCGAGGTCGCCGAGGAGCTGCGGCGCGAGGACCTGCGCGAAGAGGACGGGCAGGCGGTCGAGCACGGGGCCGAGGGAGGAGCGCTCCTCCTTGAGTCGCTCGATGTTGGCGATGATGGGGCCGTGGCCCACCTGGTCAAAGGCGATGAGCGCGAGGCCCTGGCGCGCGAGCTCCTGCGAGGCGATGAGCGCCTCCATGCGACTCGTGTTGGTGCCGTGGAAGTAGATCACCACCGGGAAGGGCGGCGCGCTCCCCGCCGCGGGCTTGGGCACCGACAAGAAGAAGGGAATCCGCTCCACGCGGGGCGTCACCCGCAGCCCCTCCGGGCCCACCCCCCACGCCACGCGCCCCGCCCCGAGACCGCCGCGGAGCTGGGGGCTGGGGAAGGCCCCAAAGACAAAGTAGTCCACGTCCTCAAAGGAGATAGAGTAGCCCTCGCTGTCGAGGAGCTCCCCCACGAGGCGCGTGAAGGCCTCGAGGTGGCTCGCCTTGAGGATAAAGGGCGTGTCGCGGGGGTTGCGCGGGTCATCGACCTCGATGTCGGTGCTGCGAATCTCTGCGAGCGCGGCGGGGGCGGCGTCGTGGAGGGCGCGGAGAGGGCCCTCGCCGTAGAGGCCGCGGCGGAGGGCGCGGAGGGGGGCGGTGGGGTCGCCCGTGGTGAAGGTCCAGCCGAACGCCACGTCCTCGAGCGGAACGCCCGCGAGGCGCGCGCCGAGGCGCACATCGTCGAGCTGCGCGAGGGCGGCCACCTGCCCAAAGGGAGAGCGGACGGGCCCGCGCCCCCCCCCCTCGCCCCAGCCCTCCACCCGCGCCCGCACCAGCGCCGCGTGGCGCGCCCCGTGGTCGAGGGGGCGGAGCGGGCGCACGAGGAGCGTGTGGGTGCTCACCTCGTAGCGGGTCGAGAACGCATCCTCGCCGTCGCCGTCGTGGTCCGCGCGGTTGTCGGCGGGGAAGAAGAGGCTCGGCGAGAGGGGCTCGGGGGGGAGGCCGTAGAGCCAGCCGAGCGACGATGTGAGCGGGTAGAGGGGCGCCTCGCCCTCGGGCTCGAGGGGGAGGTCGAGGGGCACGCGCTCGCCGTAGCGCGGGCTGGCGGGGTCCACGTTGACCAGCACCACCCCGTCGTCGCCGACGGTGGAGAGGTCGAGCGGCCCCTCAAAGGGAATGGAGAGCGGCGACGAGGGCCCAAAGCCATCGAGGTCATTGAGCGCGACGCGCGTAGCGCGCGCGTGCGCCGTGTCGCGCCGGAGCGGCACGTTGAGGCGCCGCCCCGTCGCGGACGAGGGGTCGAGCCGCGTGGCGGCGTCGTTGGGCGACGGCGCGAGCGCGAAGGGGCGGGCGAGGGGGTCGTAGCTGACCTTGGGGCCCGCGCCCCCCTCCGCGCCCCCCTCCGCGAGCTCAGGGAGGGTGGAGAGGCAGCCGGCGAGCAGCGCCGCCGCGGCGAGGCAGAGCGCGCGCGTCATGAGTCCTCCCGAGAACGCCGCGCTCAGGAGACCCCCTCAGCCGAGGAGGCTGAGGGCGATCTGGCCCTGCTGGTTGGCCTGCGCGAGGATCGACACGCCCGCCTGCTGGATGATCTGGTTGCGCGAGAGCTGCGCCGTCTCGGTGGCGAAGTCGGCGTCGAGGATGCGGCTGCGCGACGCAGACAGGTTCTCCGAGGTGGTGCTGAGGTTGTTGATCGTGGACTCGAGGCGGTTCTGCAGAGCGCCGAGGTCCGCGCGCGCCGAGGTGACGTTCTCGAGGGCGAGGTCGATCACGTCGAGCGCGTTGACAGCGCCCTCGCGGGTTTTGACGTTGATGCTCGAGACGGCGCTCTTAGAGTTCACGCCGTAGACGCCTGGGTTCGTGAAGCCGATCGATTCGGTGAGCGCGGCGTTGCTCTGGAGCTCGAAGAGGCCGGTGGACTGCAGCGTGATGACGCCCGTGGCCATGAAGCTCGTCACCGTGGTGCCGTTCATGCCGGTGATCGTGGCCACGTTCGTGATGGCCGCGAAACCGATCCTGTCGGCGAGGGTGCCGGTCGAGAAGTCGACGTCCACGTTGCGACCGTCCTCCGCGGTCAGGACGAGCTCGCCCTGCGCCGAGAGGGTGGCGATCACGCCCGTCTTGGACGAGGCGATGTTGATCGCGTCCACAAGCACGCTCGTGGCGTCGTTGTCCTGGATCGTGAAGCCGGTGATCTTCTCGTTGTTGATCGTCATGTAGTTCGCCGTGTCGAGCGTGAAGCCCTGCACGTTCGTGGTGCCGCTGACCTCGGTGGCGCTGACGATGGCGCGGACGCCGGTGATCATCTTGGAGTCGTTAATCGCCGCCGCCTTGGCGATGGCCGACGAGGAGCGCATCGTGGTGGACGCCTGGTCATCGATGTTCACCGTCGCGCGGATGTTCACGGTGCCGTTGGGGCCGGCGATGGTGAGGCCGGTGAAGGCGTCGGAGCTGACGAAGCTGTCGGCGACGTACCGGGCCTGGCGGGCGAGGTCGTTGGTGCCGGCGGCGCTGAGGCTGATCTTGAGCGTCTCGCCCACGTTGGCGCCCACCTGCAGGTCGCGCGAGAGGAACTCGCCGCTGAGGATGTATTTGCCGTTGAAGTTGGTGGTGTTGGCGATGCGGTCGAGCTCCAACTTGAGCTGCTCCACCTCGGCCTGCAGCGAGGCGCGGTCAGCGTCGTTGTTGGTGTCGTTAGCGGACTGCACCGACAACTCACGGATACGCTGGAGGATGTTGGTGGTCTCGTTGAGCGCCCCCTCAGCGGTCTGGGCGAGCGAGATGCCGTCGTTGCTGTTGCGGACGGCCTGGTTGAGACCACGGATCTGCGCGGTGAAGCGGGTGGTGATGCTCAGGCCTGCGGCGTCGTCCTTAGCGCTGTTGATGCGAAGGCCCGAGGAGAGGCGCTCAAAGGAGCGACCGAGCTGGTTGGAGGTCGCGGTGAGCTGGCGCTGCGCGTTGAGCGCGCTCAGGTTGGTGTTGATAAAGAGACCCATGATTCACTCCTTGAATATGTTGAGGTCTCGGGTGGGTACCCTGACGTGAGGCCCGTGCGACACCGCGGAGGTCGACTACGCAGGCGCAGTGGTGCTGGTGGACGGGTTGACATTAGGGGATGGGGCGTGGTGTGTCAATGATCACGAAAGCGCTTGACGATAACTTTTTGCGCGATCGCACCACTTCTCCCATCTCCCCCGAAACAGCCCCGCCGCCCATGCCTTTGCCCCCCGCTCTGCCCCCAGATCTGCCTCTCTCTCCGCTGCTCCTCACCCACCTCACGCTCACCATCTCCTGG
>VGTA01000348.1 GCA_016874875.1 Deltaproteobacteria bacterium
ACCGCCCTCCCCTCTGTCGCCCCCCGCCCCCTCGCCCCCCGCCCGCCCCCTCGGGCGCGCCCTCAGCGCCCTCGCGCGCCTCGCCCTCCCCCCCGCGCTGTGCCTCCTCTGCTGCCTCGAGCCCACGCCCGTGGTCTCCGGGGACGCCTGGCGGGTGCTCGGACTCATGTGCTGGGTGGTGGGCTGGTGGGTCACCGAGGCGCTCCCCGTGGGCGTGACGTCCCTGCTGCCCATCCCCTTCTTGGCGCTCTCGGGCGTCACCTCCCTCGACGAGGCGGCGGCGCCCTACGGGAGTCCCGTCGTCTTCCTCTTCTTGGGCGGCTTCTGGCTCGCCATCGCCCTAGAGCGCTGGGGGCTGCACAGGCGGCTGGCGCTGCGCATCTTGTCGCTGACCGGCACGAGCGCCCACGGCGTCTCCCTCGGCTTCCTGCTCGCCACGGCGGCGCTGAGCATGTGGATGAGCAACACCGCCACGGCGCTCATGATGCTCCCCATCGCTACCTCGGTGCTGTCGCTCGTGCGCGAGGGGCGCGCGGGAGACGCCCTCTCGGAGGGGGAGCGGCGCCTCGGCGCTGGGCTCATGCTGGCGGTGGCCTACGGCGCCAACATCGGCGGCACGATGACGCTGATCGGCACCCCGCCCAACCTGGTGCTCGCGAGCTTCTTTGAGCGCGAGCTGGGGCAGCCCATCACCTTCACCAGCTGGCTGCGCCTCGGCGTGCCCTTTGGCGTGGGCGCCCTGCTCTTTACGCACCTCCTCCTCACGCGCGTGCTCTTCCGCACGGGCCTCGGCGAACTACGCGGGGCGCGCGCCGCGCTCACCGAGGCGCGCGCCGCCCTGGGCCCCTGGAGCGCGGGGGAGCGCCGCGTGGCGCTCGTGTTTGGGCTCACCGCGCTCGCCTGGGCGCTGCAGGGGCCCCTGCGCGCCCTGCCGGGCCTCGCCCGCCTCGACGACACCTCCGTGGCGCTCATCGGCGCCTCGCTGCTGTTCGCGCTCCCGGACGGCGCGGGGGGGCGGCTGCTCACCTGGGCCGACACGCGCCGCCTGCCCTGGGACATCGTCTTGCTCTTTGGGGGCGGGCTGACGCTCGCGGCCGCCCTCAAGGAGGTGGGCGTGATGCAGGCGCTCGGCGACCAGGTGGGGCATGTGGGGGCGGGCTCGTGGGTGGGGGTGGCGCTCATGACCGGGGTGGCGCTCGCGCTCACGGAGGTGATGAGCAACGTGGCGCTCGTGACCGTGTTCGTGCCCGTGGTGAGCGGCGTGGCGCTCGGCGCGGGCGTGCCGCCCCTGTCGCTCTGCGCGCCCGTCACGCTGGCGGCGAGCTGCGCTTTCATGCTGCCCATGAGCACCCCCCCCAACGCCATCGTCTTCGCCGCCGGCGAGCTGCGCGTGGGGCAGATGGCCCTCGCGGGGCTCTTCCTCAACGTCTTGTGCGTGGCGTGGATCACGCTGCTGGCGCGCTACCTGCTCGTCTAGGGCGCGCTTTAGGGCGCGCTTTAGGGTCCGAGGCGGAGTCCGAGGGCGGCGCAGAGGGCGCGGAAGTGGGGCGGCGGCGGGGCCACAAACGCCCGCGGCTCGCCCGTGGCGGGGTGGGCGAGGCGCAGGCGCACGGCGTGGAGGGCGAGCGCGCCCCGCTCGCGCGCGCGGTGGTCGGCGTTGAGCGCCGTGAGGGGCCCGTAGTCGTGGTCGCCGACGAGCGGGTGCCCGAGGGCGCTCAGGTGGGCGCGAATCTGATGCAGGCGCCCCGTCTCGATGCGGCAGGCGACGAGGGCGGCGGCGTCGCCGCGCGGCGACGCCCCGGTCGCCAAGACGCGGTAGAGGGTGAGCGCCTCCTGCGCGCCCCTCGCCCCCTCCTCCCGCCGCACCAGGGCGCGCTTCTTGCCGCCCACGCGGGCCTCCTCGATGGGCCAGGCGCAGCGCCCGGCGGCGGGCGGGTGGCCGTGGACGACCGCCCAGTACTCCTTCTGCACGGCGCGCGCCTCGAACTGCGCGCGGAGGTGGTCGTAGCCGGCGGCCGTGAGGCCCACCGCCACGAGCCCGCTGGCGCCCCGGTCGAGCCTGTGGAGCAGGCCGTAGTCGCGCCGCTTGCCCAGATTCTGAAGGCGCGCCCCCCACCGCGCGAACAGGCCGTTGAGGAGGGCGTCACGGTCGTGCCCCACCCCCGGCTGCGTAACGACACCGCTCGGCTTGTGGAGGATGGCGAAGCCCTCCTCCTCGTGCAAGACCTCGTAGGGGACGCGCGGGTTGGGGTAGACGCTGAGCTGGGCTGACATGAGGCGCTTCGCGGTGTAGGGTGAGGGCTCGTGAGGAGCAGGTGCAGAGAGGTGCAGAGCGTGTCACGAAGCCTAGATTCCCGCAAGCGCCCTAGCCCGCGCGCCGAGGTGCTCTACCTCGACGACGAGCTGCTCGTGCTCAACAAGCCCGCCGGGCTGCCCACCACCCCCACGCGCGACCCCCGCCGCCCCACGCTCACCAGCCTCGCCGCGGGGCTCGGCCTCGGGTACGCCGAGGCCGCCCACCGCCTCGACCGCGACACCACCGGCGTGGTCGCCTTTGGGCGCACCCCCGCCGCCGTGGCGCGCCTCTGCGGCGCCTTTGAGCGCCGCGAGGCGCAGAAGCTCTACTGGGCGCTGTGCGCGACCCCGCCCGCCGGCCTCGAGGGCGCGCTGGGGGCCGCGCGCCTCGAGAGCGGCGGGGCGCTGCTGGCGTGGGCGCGGGCGCTGTCGTGCGGGCCCCTCGCGGCGGCGGAGGCGCTCGAGGGCGGCGAGGGGTGGTGTCGGCTGAGCGCCGCCCTCGGGGAGCGGGCGGGCGGGGGGTGGGGGGTGGTGCGGTCGGGGGGGCGCGGGGCGGTGAGCCTGTTCCGCGCGCTGGCGGTGGCCCCTGGGCTGTGCCTAGTGGCGGCGCGCCCCCTCACGGGCCGCACGCACCAGCTCCGCGTCCACCTCGCGCACCTCGGCGCGCCCATCGTGGGCGACCGCGACTACGGCGGCGCGGCGCGCGCCGGGGGCGTGGCGGCGCTGGGGGCGATGCTGCACGCGCGGGCGCTGTGGGTGGGGGGGGCGGAGTGGCGCGCGCCGGTGCGGTGGCGGTGAGCGCGCGCTACGCCTCCGCCGCCCCCCGCCCCCCCAGCCGCCTCACCAGCCACCCCGCCGCCGCTAGCGCGTCATCGAGAATCAAGTACACCGCCGGCACCACCAGCAAGATGAGCGCCGTTGAGAACATCACCCCGAACCCCAGACTCACCGCCATCGGCACCAAGAAGCGCGCCTGCACCGACGGCTCAAAGATCATGGGCATCAGCCCCATGAAGGTGGTGAGGGAGGTGAGCAGGATGGGGCGGAAGCGGCGGGTGCCGGCGCGCACCACCGCGTCGTAGGTCGACAGGCCCGTCGCCCTGAGCTCGTTGATGGCCACCACCAAGACCAGCGAGTCGTTCACCGCCACCCCCGCGAGGGCGATGATGCCCATCACCGAGATGAAGCTCAGGTCATAGCCGAGCAGCAGGTGCCCGCTGATGGCGCCTATGAGCCCAAAGGGAATCGCCAGCATGATGACGGCGGGCTGCAGGTACGAGTCGAGGGGGATGGCGAGGAGCGTGAAGATCATCAAGAGCGCCAAGATGAAGCCCACCTTGAGGCTCGCGAGGGTGTTGCCCTGCTCGCGCTGCTGCCCCTCAAAGCTGTAGGTGAGCCCGGGGTAGTCGAGGAGGAGCTGCGGCATCAGCTCCTTGCCCACGCGCGCGATCACCTCATTGGCGTTGGCCACCTTCTCGTCCACGTCCGCCGTCACGTGCACCACGCGGCGCGCCTCCTCGCGCTGAATCTCGCTAAAGGCGCGGTCGGCGGCGAGGGTGGCCACCTCGGAGAGGGGCACGTCACCCCCCTGCGGCGTCCGCAGGACCAGCCGCTCGAGACTCTCCATGCGCTCGCGGTCGGCGCGCGGCAGGCGCACCATCACGCGCACCTCGTCGCGCCCGCGCTGCTGGCGGAGCGCCTCGGCCCCAAAGAACGCGTCGCGCACCTGCCGCGCCACCTCCTGCTCCGTGAGCCCCAGCCGCAGCGCCGCCGGCTTGAGCTCGATGTTGAGCTGCGCCTTGCCGGTGGCGAAGCCGTCTTGGAGGTCGCTCACCCCCGCCAGGCGCCCGAGGCGCGCGGTGAGGGCGGCGGAGGCCTCCTCGATGGTCTGCGGGTCGCGGTGGCTGAGCATGATGTCCACGGGCGCCCCGCCGATGCTGCCGAGGGAGGCGCCGAACGTGAGCGTCCGCACCCCCACGAGGTCGGCGTTGGCGGCGCGCCACCGCCGCGCGATCTCGCTCGCCGTCACGGCGCGCTGGTCCATGCTCACGAGGCGCACGGAGACGTCGGTGATGTAGCTGCCCGCCTCGGCGGCGCCCGGGTTGGGCCCCATCTGCGTCATCGACGCCCCCGTCTGCGCCATCACCCCCAGCGAGATCGAGCCGCCGCTGGTGGCCTTGTGGGGGGCGAGGACCTCGTCGAGCGTCTTGAGGAGCTGCGCTTGCACCTTGAGCGTCTCGCTCAGCGGCGCCCCCACGGGCAGGCGCGCGCTGGCGATCACGTTGTCGCCCTCGAGCCGAGGCATAAAGGTGAACTTGAGCTGCCCGCCGGCGATGGTGCCCACCGACAAGATGAGCGCCCCGACGGCCGCCGCGAAAGAAAAGTAGCGGTAGCGGAGGCAGAACGAGAGCGTGGGGCGGTAGAGCGCGCGGACAAACCACCCGAGGGAGGCGCCAAACAGCCTCTGCAGCCACCCGAGGGGGCCGCGCCCGCTCGT
>VGTA01000349.1 GCA_016874875.1 Deltaproteobacteria bacterium
GGAGCTGATCGAGGAGGAGGGGGAGGAGGAGGGGGACGGGGACGAGGACGAGGACGACGAGGCGCAGCGGCCAGCGGCGGGGGTGGATGAGGACGCGCGCGTCTAGCGGGCGAGGGCGAGGGCGGGCGAGGGCGGGCGCGGCGGGCGCCGTATTCTCTTGGCATCAGAGCGCGCTTGTGTGTAGTAGAGTGAGCGCAGCGCAGGGCGCGCGCGGCGCGCGCCCTCCCCCGCGCACTATCGCTGCGCGCTAGCGTCACTGTGCGCTAGAGCGCGAACACACTAGGGCCACACCGCACAACATGCCTAGCTCCCCCCTCAGCACCCAGCGCGTCCACGTAGGCGCCGCCAGCCTCAACCAGACCGTCGGCGACTGGATCGGCAACACCCTCCGCGTCCTCGAGGTGATCCAGCTCGCCAAGAGCCGCGGGGTGCGCCTGCTCCTCCTCCCCGAGATGTGCCTCTCCGGCTACAGCCTCGGCGACCGCCTGCCGCGCGAGGGGACGCTCACCCGCAGCTACCAGGCCGCCCTGCGCGTGGCGGCGGCGCGGGAGGCGCAGGGGATGGTGGTGTGCGTGGGGCTCCCTGTGGCGCACAAGGGCGTCATCTACAACGCCGTGGCCGTCCTCGCCAACGGCGAGCTCGTGGGCCTCGCCGCTAAGGAGCACCTCGCTACGGGGGACGTGGAGTACGAGGACAGGTGGTTTCAGCCCTGGCCCCGCGGCGCCTGTGAGGAGTGGGAGGCGCCCGATGGCCGCCGCTACCCCCTCGGCGCGCAGCTCTTTGAGGCGGAGGGCGTGGGCACGTTCGCCTTTGAGGTGTGTGAGGACGCCTGGAAGGGCATCCGCCCCGGCTCCATGTACGCCCTCGAGGGCGCGGAGCTGATTCTCAACCCGTCGGCGAGCTGGTTCGTCCTCGGCAAGCACGCCGTCCGCCGCCGCATGGTGGTGCAGAGCAGCCGCGAGGACCACTGCGCCTACCTCTACGCCTCGCTCCTCGGCTGCGACAGCACGCGCCTGGTGTTTGACGGCACGCTCCTGATCGCGAGCAACGGCGAGGTGCTGCGCGAGGGCGACCGCCTCCGCTTCCAGGACCACGTGCTCGTGGACGCTGTGGTGGACCTCGCCGCCCTCCGCCTCGCGCGCCGCGAGGAGGGCTCGTGGCGCCGGCAGGTGGCGGAGCTCACGGGCGGCGCCGTGTGGCCCACCCCCCGCCGCCTGCGCATCAGCGGCGATTTCTCCACCCAGAGCCCCCCCCCCCCCCCCCCCCCCCCCCCCCCCCACCCCCCCCCCCCCGCCTACTGGCTCCCCCCCGCCCCCGCCCCCCTCGACCCGAGCCTCTCGTGGCTCGCCCGCGAGGGCCTCGTCCCCGCCGAGCCCAACGCCCTCGACCTCCACCACCTCGAGCTCGAGCTGGCGCTCTGCATGGGGCTGCGCGACTACAGCCGCAAGGCGGGGGTGCCCGGCTTCGCCCTCGCCCTCTCCGGCGGGCGCGACTCGGCGATGGTGGCGGTGCTGGTGCACCGCATGGCGCGCTACGCGCACCCCAAGGACACGCCCGAGGAGCTGCGCGCGCGCATGCGCGACCTGCTCCTCACCGCCTACCTCGCCACCGAGCACTCCGGCGACGCCACGCGCGGCGCGGCGCGCGCCGTGGCGGAGGAGGTGGGGGCGCGCTTCTTTGACCTCAACATCCAAGAGTCCCTCAGCGCTCACCGCGCCCTCGTGGAGGGCGCCGTGGGGCGGCGCCTGTCGTGGGAGGACCCGCGCGAGGACATCGCGCTGCAGAACGTGCAGGCGCGCGTGCGCGGCGGCGTGATCTGGTTCCTCGCGAACCTCCACAACGCCCTCCTGCTCGCCACCTCCAACAAGAGCGAGGCGGCGGTGGGCTACACCACCATGGACGGGGACACCTCGGGGGGGCTGTCGCCCATCGCCGATGTGCCCAAGAGCCTCATCACGCTGTGGCTGCGCTGGGCGCAGGCGTTCCACGGCTACGCCAGCCTGCGCCACATCAACGGCCTCGAGCCCACCGCCGAGCTGCGCCCCGCCGAGCGCGCGCAGACGGACGAGGGCGACCTCATGCCCTTTGAGGTCCTCGACCGCCTCCTCTACGGCTTCGCGCAGCTCGCGCAGGACCCCCTCGAGCTCTTCAAGAGCCTGTGGCCCGCCTTTGAGGGGCGCTACGCCGGCGACGCGCGCGCTTTCGCGGCGCACATCCACAAGTTCGTGCGCCTGTTCTGCTTCGCGCAGTGGAAGCGCGAGCGCTTCGCCGTGTCGTTCCGCCTCACCGCCTTTGACCTCGACCCCAAGGGCGGCGGGCGCTACCCGGTGATTCAGGCGCCCTTCACCGAGGAGCTCCGCGAGCTCGACGCCTACGTGGACCTCCTCGCCCGCGCCCCGCAGCCCGCCCAGAGGAGGCCGCTCTCGTGAGCCCACGCCCGCCCGCCGCCCCACGCCGCGCCCCGCCCGCCGCCCTGCTCGCCGCCCTGCTCGCCGCCTGCGCGAGCCCCGCGTCTGTGGTGGAGGTGAATCCCGACGAGTTCCCGCCCGTCACGCCGCCGCCGGGGGGCGGGGCGGCGGGGGGGGGGGCGGCGGGCCTCGGGGGGGGGCCCGAGCTCGGGCGGGTGGGCGATCGCGTGGCGGAGGTGGGGCGCGAGCTCCTCATCCAGCTGGTCGCCACGCACCCCGCCGGCGCGCCGCTCTCCTTTAGCCTCCTCTCGCGCCTGCCCGCCGGCGCCGCCTTCGACAAGCCGCGCGGTCTCTTCTCGTGGCGCCCGGCGGAGGGCGACGTGGGGCAGTCCACGCTGCTGACCTTTGAGGTGAGCGACGGGGCGCTCAAGGACCAAGAGACCATCGCCGTGACGGTGCAGCCGGCGGGGTCGGTGATGAATCTGCCGCCGGCGGTGGTGCCCGTGAGCGACCAGAGTCTGCGCGTGGGGCAGCCGTGGGCGCTTCAGGTGGAGGCGAGCGACCCCAACGGCGATCCGCTCACCTATGCGCTCTCGGGTGACGTGCCGCCAGGGCTGGCGCTCGACGGCGGCGCCGGGCGCCTGGCGTGGACGCCCGAGGCGCGCGACGTGGGCGTGCGCGCCCTCACGCTCACGGTGAGCGACGGTCTCCTCAGCGTCCCCCTCCCGCTCCTGCTCGTGGTCCGCGACCCCAACGACATGAGCGCCGATGTGCCCCCCTCGTTTAGCCCCATGGGGCCCGTGGCGGCGGTGGTGGGGCAGCTCGTGAGCTTCCAGGTGAGCGCGCAGGACGACAACCCCTCCGCGCTGTCGTTCGCCCTAGAGCGCGGGCCGCAGGGCGCCGCCTTCAGCCCCTCCGACCGCCGCTTCTCGTGGACGCCCACCGCCGAGTACGCCCAGCGGGCCGTGGAGGTGGTCCTGAGCGTCACCGACGGCACCTTTAAGAGCTACCTCCTGGTGACCCTTCAGGTGGCGGGCGCGCCGTCGTCGAGCGAGCCCTGCCCGCGCGACGACTACCCCGATGGCGCCACCCACCGCGTGCTCGTCGACGCCCCCCTCGCCGGCCTCCTCCTCTGCGAGGAGGGCGCCGTGGACACCTACTCCTTCACGCTCTCGGAGGAGGCGCAGGTGGAGGCGCAGGTGAGCTTTGACGCGCGCGTCGACCTCGACCTCGACCTCTATGACGCCGCGCGCGTCCGCCTCGCCTTCTCCAACGACATGGGGACCTCCTCGGAGCGCGTGAGCGCGCGCCTCCCGGCGGGGGAGTACGCGCTGGCGGTGACGCTCTACGGGGGGCGGGCGGCGCAGTACTCGCTGTCGGTGGTGACGGGGGCGGCGCCGCTCGACCCGCTCGACCCGTTGTGCGCGCCCGACGAGTTCGACCAGGGCGGGCTCGGGGGGCGCAACGACTCCCCTGACGCCGCGGCGCCCATCGCGCTGTCCACCTACCGGGGGCTCACCGCCTGCGGCGACGAGGACTGGTTCAGCGCGCCCGCCGCGGTCGACCGCCCCCTCGCGCTCTATGTGCGGAGCGACGACTTTTTCGCCTCCGTGCGCGCCTACCAGTACGACGAGGAGCTCGCGATCCTCCTAGAGGACGTGCCGAGCGGCGCGGACGGCTGCTATGACCCCGGCGCGGGGCGCGCCGCCTGCCGCCGCGCGGAGGTGCGCCCGCCCTACGACGGCCCCGTGGTCTTCAGCGTGAACCTCACCCTCCCCGGCGCCGAGTACGACCTGCTGGCGCGCGTGGGCGAGGAGGTGAGCGCCCCCTGCGCCGACGCGGGCGACTGCGCCGACGGCTACGAGTGCCTCAGCAGCCTCAACGGGCTGTACTTGAGCGTGGGCGCCTGCTCCCGCGCCTGCGATTCGTCGTTTGAGTGCGGCGGCGACCGGCGCGAGTGCGTGTTGGGCCTGTCGAGCGACGCGGCGGGCAGCTGCCTCCAGGCGTGCCAGAGTCCCTTTGACTGCCGTGACGGCTTCTCGTGCGCCCCTCGGGCGGTGGTGGGGGGCTTTGAGGTGGACGTGTGCGTGCCGCAGTGAGGGGGGGCGCGGCGCGCCGGGCGCTCTTCTCTTGGGCGCTCCTCTCTGGGGCGCTCCTCTCTGGGGCGCTCCTCTCTGGGGCGCTCCTCTCTGGGGCGCTCCTCTCTGGGGCGCTCCTCTCTGGGGCACCCCTCCCGGCCGCCGCCGCCCCCGCCCCCGCCGCCGCCCCCCAGATTCGCCCCGGCGCCCTCGTGGGCAAGAAGGCGCTCGACGCGCGCCACGAGCGCCTCACGCGCGACCTGCCTAAGCGCGAGCTCACCGCCGTCCTC
>VGTA01000350.1 GCA_016874875.1 Deltaproteobacteria bacterium
GGCGCGGGGGGGGGGGGTCATGTGATCTTCTCAAGAGGACTCGCTCAATCGATGGGCGCACGCTTGCGCGAGAGGGGCGCCGCGTCCACACTGTGAGCACACCCTAACACGAGGCGCGGCGCGCGCGCCACACGCCCCGCGCCGCCTCCCGGCGGGGCGGGCGGGAGGACAAGATGCAGAAGTGGACGTCGTGGGTCTTGCTCGGACTCCTCACCGCCGTCGCGATTCACAAGGCGCGCGAGTCGAGCGACGGCGGCCCCCTGCTCAACGCCGAGGCGCCCACGGTGGAGGCGCGGCTGGCGACGGGCGAGGAGTTCTCGCTGGCCGCGCGCAAGGGGCAGGTGGTGCTCCTCGATTTCTGGGCCACCTGGTGTCCGCCGTGCCGCGCCTCACTGCCCACCCTGAGCGCCGTGCGCGCGCGCTACGCCGCCGACCCCGGCGTGTGGATCGGGACGGTGAACAACGAGCGCCTGCCGCCGGAGCGCTTGAGCGCCTTCCTGCGAGAGCTCGGGGCGGACCTGCCCATCATCGTGGACGCCAAGGGGGCGATCACTCGACGCTACGGCGTCACCCACCTGCCTACGATGGTGGTGATCGGGGCTGACGGCAAGGTGCGCGCGGCGCGGGCGGGCGTCCCGGCGCGCAGCGCGCGGGCTCTTGAGGAGCACATCGCCTCGCTCATCGAGGACGCCAAGGCGGGGCGCTAACGCCGCCCGCCCGCGCCGCTCGCCCTCACTCGGCGCAGACGCCCGCCTCCACCGACGAGAACAGCGCGCTCGCCTCCCCCTCCCCCTCGGCCTCCTCCTCCGCGCCCTCCTCCGCGTGCTCCACCGCGCACTGCCCCGCCTCCACCACCACCTCGCGCCCCCCGCTCGCCAGCGTCAGGCGTCCGGCGAGCACCTTGAGCTCCTCGGCGAAGCGGAGGCTCGCCGCGCCCCCCACGGGGCTGAGCTCCACGCGCGCGGCGTCGCGGCGAGGGAGCTGGAAGTCGGTGAGCTCGGTGAGCGAGGTGAGGTCCCACTCCGCGCTGAGGCCCATGAGCGCCGATGTGAGCGCCATGACCAGCGCGTCCGCCCCCGCGCCCTCCGCCCCCGCCGCGCCCGCCGCGCCCTCCGCCAGCGACAGCTCAAAGGAGACGCGGCGCGCCGCCGTGGGGTTGACGTCCACCTTGAGGATCTGCGCGCCGTCGACCTTCAGCGTGGTGGACGAGTCGCCGAGCCCGGCGGTCATGAGGAGCTTGAGGGCGTCGCGGAGGTCGAGCGAGGCGTCGAGGTTGAGGCCCCCGAGGTCGAGGGCCACGGCGCGGCGCGGCGCGGGGGTGGCGGCGGGGATGGGCTCGCCGTACTCGTCGTACTCCTCCGCGCTGAGGTCCACGCCGCTGGCGCTGGCGTTCAGGCGCCCGAGGTTGAGCGCCGCCCCGATCAGCTCGCTGGCGCCGTCGACGCGCACGGAGAAGATGCGCGAGGGGGCGAGCGTGAGCGAGAGGTCGCTGGCCACGTCGTCAAAGGCGCCGCTCACGCTCACCGCGCGGTCCACGTTCAGCGAGAGCTCCACCCCCTGCTCGCCGGTGAAGTCGAGGCGCGCGCTCACCGCGCCGCCAAACGTGGGCAGCGTCGGGGCGGGCTCGCCGCTGTGGCGGGCGGAGGTGGTGGCGGCGTCCACGAGGAGCGCGTGGAGCGTGTCGAGGCTGAGCGAGACGCCCCCCTCGTCGCTGGTGAGCGTCACCGTCGCCACCACCCCCGCCGTCGTCCGCAGCGTCCCCGTGAGGCGCGCCTCGGTCCCCTCGATGGTCACGCGCGGCTGCTGGCGCTCCATCATCTCAAGGCACGCGGGGTCGGGCTCGCCCTCCGCGAAGCCGCCCTCCGCGAAGCCGCCCTCCGCGAAGCCGCCCTCCGCGAAGCCGCCCTCCGCGAAGCCGCCCTCCGCGAAGCCGCCCTCCGCGAAGTCGCCCTCCGCGAAGTCGCCCTCCGGGTACTCGCCCGGGAAGCCCTCCTCCTCAGACTCACCCTCCTCCGAAAACGACATCTCCCCACAGAGGTCGCGCGGGTCAAGCGCATACGTCAGCTGCGTCTCGTCGCGCAAGATCGCCCGCTCTGGGAGGCGCTCGAGGAGCTCCGTGACCATGTCGCGCGCGTCGCTCTCGAGGCGAAGCTCAATCGCCTCCTCCTCGCCGCCGTCCTCATACTCGGGCTCCTCGGGGAAGGGGATGTAGTTGGGGTCCTCCTCGCAGGGGATCTCGTTGCCCTCGGCGTCGTAGCTGATGCAGGGGTAGGACTCCCACTCCTCCTCGGAGTCCTCAGAGTCCCCTAAGGCGCCCAAGAGGCGGTCGAGCGCCGCGAAGATGCTCGTGTCGCCGTTGAGGAAGGAGAGGCGCTGGTCGAGCTTGGCGCCGTAGGAATCGACGCGACTCTGCACCAGCGCGTGCGCGTCGCTGTGGATGAGGGGCGTGGTGCTCACCTCGACCGGGTCGTCGTCGCAGGCGGTGAGGGGGAGTGCGCTGGTGGCGAGGGCGCTGGTGGCGAGGGCGCAGACGAGCAGCGCGCGGAGCGAGGCGGGGCGCGCGAGGCGCGCGGGGGGCTTTGAGGTGCGCACGAGTCGGGTACCTTTTTTATGTGTGATTGGCGTTGAGTGGCGTGAGGAGCCTCAAGAACCCCGAGGCTCCATCAAGATATATACATGAGGGCGCCCTCCTTCACAAGCGTGCGCCCCTCGCCTTGATTTTAAGCGCATTTCATGAATGATCTGAGCCCCACGCGCCCCCCCTCGCCCCGCGCCCCCCTCCCCGGAGCCCCCATGTCGAACCTCAAGCGCCCCCTCTACATCTCCTACGCGGGCCCAATGCTCCTCGACACGCCGCTCCTCAACAAGGGGAGCGCCTTTAGCCGAGAGGAGCGCGCGCTCTTCAACCTTGAGGGGCTGCTCCCCGAGGCGGTGGAGGGCATCGCCGAGCAGGCGGCGCGGGCCTATGAGCAGTTTAGGGGCTGCGTGGGCCCGGTGGAGCGTCACGTCTTCCTGCGCGACATCCAGGACACCAACGAGACTCTGTTCTACAAGCTGATTCGCGACCACCTCGAAGAGATGATGCCCGTCATCTACACCCCCACGGTGGGGCACGCCTGCGAGCGCTTCTCCAAGATCTACCGCAAGGCGCGCGGGCTCTTTGTGTCGTACCCCAACCGCCACAGCCTCGACGACATGCTACAGAACTCCACGCGGCGCAAGGTGAAGGTGATCGTGGTGACGGACGGCGAGCGCATCCTCGGGCTCGGCGATCAGGGAATCGGGGGCATGGGGATTCCCATCGGCAAGCTGTCGCTCTACACCGCCTGCGGCGGCATCAGCCCCGCCTACACGCTCCCCGTGGTCCTCGACGCCGGCACCAACAACGAGGCGCTCCTCAACGACCCGATGTATATGGGCTGGCGCCACGAGCGCCTCACGGGCGCCAAGTACGAGGAGTTCGTGGACCTGTTCATCAAGGCCGTGAAGCGCCGCTGGCCGAGCGTGCTCCTGCAGTTTGAGGACTTCGCCCAAAAGAACGCCACGCCGCTGCTCGAGCGCTACCGCAACGAGCTGTGCTGCTTCAACGACGACATCCAGGGCACAGCGGCGGCGGCGCTCGGGACGCTGATCGCGGCGTCGCACGCCACGGGGCGGGCGCTGCGGGACTGCCAGATCGTGTTCGTGGGCGCCGGCTCGGCGGGGTGCGGGATGGCGGAGCAGGTGGTGGCGTGGATGCGCGCGCAGGGGCTCTCGGAGGCCGAGGCGCGCGGGCGCGTGTGGATGGTGGATCGCCACGGCCTCGTGCTCGACGACCTCCCCGACCTCCTGCCCTTCCAGCGCGCCCTCGCCCACCGCCGCTATGAGCTGTTCGCGGGGAGCGAGTGGGTGGGGGCGAGTCAGAAGCCCTCGCTGCTCGACGTGGTGTCGCGCGTCCGCCCGCACGTGCTCATCGGCGCGTCGGGTCAGCCGGGGCTCTTTACGCAGGAGGTCATCGAGGAGATGGCGCGCCACACGGAGCGCCCGGTGGTGATGCCGCTGAGCAACCCCACCACGCGCGTGGAGGCCACACCGCAGCAGGTCATCGAGTGGACCAAGGGCGCCGCGGTGGTGGCGACGGGGAGCCCCTTTGACCCTGTGCATTTCGGCGGGCGCGTCCTCCCCATCGCGCAGTGCAACAACAGCTACATCTTCCCCGGGCTCGGCCTCGGCGTGGTGGCCAGCCGCGCCCGCCGCGTCACGGACGCCATGCTCATGACGGCGAGCGTGGCGCTCGCGGAGTGCTCGCCGCTCGCCTCGGCGGGGGTGGGGGGGCTGCTGCCGCCCCTGTCGGAGCTGCCCCGCGTGAGCCGCAAGATCGCCACCGCCGTGGCCCTCTGCGCGCAGTCCGAGGGGGTGGCGCCCCCCACGCCCCGCGACGCTCTCGATTTGTCGATTGAGGCGCAATACTGGGAGGCTTGCTATCGTCCTTATCGGCGCATTCCGATTCCCTTCTGAGGTCTTCTTTCTTGAGTCGTTCTTGAGCTGTTCTTCAGTTCTTCAGTTCTTCAGTTGTTAAAGGAGCTCCCGATGCGCGTTTCCATGAGGTTGATCAAGCGTGTGTCTTGTTGGGTGTCTGTGGTCCTAGCGGCGGGGGGGGGGGGGGGGGGGCTCGCGCGAGAGGCGCGCGCCGCGGCGCCCGCGCCGCGCGCCGAGGAGGTCGCCGCGGCGCCCACCTGGGTCTTTGTGGGCGATTCCCTCACGGCGGGCTACGGGCT
>VGTA01000351.1 GCA_016874875.1 Deltaproteobacteria bacterium
AGGGGCAGGGGGGCGCGCAGGGCGAGGGGCAGGGGGGCGCGCAGGGCGAGGGGCAGGGGGGCGCGCAGGGCGAGGGGCAGGGCGGGGCGCAGGGCGGGGCGCAGGGCGGCGCGCAGGGCGGCGCGCAGGGCGACGGGGGCGGGGCGCCGGGCGCGCTCAGGGCGTGGCGCCTGCCTGTGGCCGCGCGCTGAGCGGCGCGGGGCGCGCGAAGGGGGGTGCGCGCGCGGGGCGCGTGTGCTATACACGGGCGCGTGGCGGGCGCCGCGCGCCGCTGCGCCCCCGTCCCCTCTAGCCCAAGGGCTGCCCATGCCTCAGCTCACGCCCCCCGCCGCTCTCCGCCCGCGCGCCGCCGCCGCTGCGCGCGTGGCGCTGCTGTGCGCGCGCGCGCTCTGGCGCCCGCTCGCCCCTGCGCTCGCCCCTGCGCTCGCCCCTGCGCTCGCCCCTGCGCTCGCCCTCGCCCTGACGGCCTGCGGGGGGGCGGCGCGCGCGCCGGGCGAGAGTCCCGCCGAGGAGCTCTACCTGCAAGGCATGGACGCCCTCAAGGACGACGACTTCCTCACCGCCGCCGAGCGCTTCCGCTCCGTCAAGACCAAGTTCGTCTACACGCGTTTCGCCGCCCTCGCCGAGCTGCGCCTCGCCGACGCCCTCCTCGCTCAGGCGCGCTACGCCGAGGCGATCGACGGCTACCAGATGTTTATCCAGGCGCGTCCCAACCACGCCGAGGTGCCATACGCCTCTTGGCGCGTGGCATACGCCTACTTTAAGCAGCGCCCGAGCGACTCGTGGCTCCTGCCGCCCGACCACGAGCGCGACCGCGGCGCCACCAAGGACGCCCTGCGGGCGCTCTTGACGTACCTCGAGCGCTTCCCCGACCACCCCCGCGCGCCTCGGGCGCGCCGGTACGTGCTCGCCTGCCGCACCACCCTCGCGGACTATGAGCTGTATGTGGCGCGCTTCTATCGAGCGCGCGGGGAGCTGGCGTCGGCGCGTGGGCGCTATGAGGTGATCGTCAAGGCGTTTGAGGACGTGCCGGCGCGCTGGCGTGAGGGGGCGGTGGAGCTGGCGGAGGTCTATGAGGGCCTCGCGCTCAAGGAGGAGGCGCGCGCCCTGCGGGCGCGTCTCGCCGCGCCCTCGCCCGCGCCCTCGCCCGCGGCGCCCGCGGCGCCCGCGGCGCCCGCGGCGCCCGCGGCGCCCGCGGCGCCCGCGGCGCCCGCGCCCGCCGGCGGCTGACGCGGCGCGCCGCGGGTGCAGCGGGCGTGGTGTGACCCCCCGCGCGCTGTGGCATGACGCTTGCTCTGCGCCGCGGCGCTCGCGGCGCCGCCCCCCCCTCGGGCGCTCGCGCCCCCCACGCCCCCCCCTCGCCCGGCTCACGCATGAACACACCCGACTCCCGCGCGCTCGCCGCCCTCCCCTCCGCTCTGCCCCCCCGCCCTGCGCGCGCGGTGTGTGACCTGTCGCCCTACGAGGCGACCTCCTCGCGCGACGTCATCGACGCGCGCCCCGCGCAGGTGCCCCTCAAGCTCGACTGGAACGAGAGCACGCTGCCGCCCTCCCCCCGCGCCCTCGAGGCCATCGAGGCGTACCTGCGGCGCGCGCACCACCTCAACTGGTACCCGCTGCTCCACAGCCCCGGGCTGGTGGGCGCCCTCAGCGCGCTGCACGGGCTGCCGCCCGAGTGCTTCTTGGTGACCAACGGCAGCGACGACGCGCTCCACGCCATCTGCGCCACCTACCTCAACCCCGGCGAGCGCGTGGTCTACGCCGCGCCCACCTACCAGCACTTCTTGGTGTTCGCGCAACAGGAGGGGGCGCTCCTCTCGCCGCACGTGAGCGCCGACGTGTTCGCCGCCGACCCCGACGGCCTCATCGCCGCGCTCTCCGCCGCCCCCGCGCGTCTGTGCTACCTAGTGAGCCCCAACAACCCCACGGGCCTGGTGTACTCGGCGGAGCAGATCGCCCGCGTGCTCGCGGCGTGCCCCGAGACGCTCCTCATTGTGGACGAAGCCTACGCCGAGTTCTCCGGCGAGTCGTGCCTCGAGCTGCTGTATCGCTACTCCAACCTGATCGTCACGCGCACCTTCTCCAAGGCCTACGGGCTCGCCGCGTGCCGCGTGGGCTACGTGATGGCCCACCCCGCCGCCATCGCCGACCTGCGGCGCGTCTTTAACCCCAAGAGCGTCAACGCCCTCGGGCAGCTCGCGGCGGAGGCCGCCCTGCGCGACCAGGAGTACCTGCGCTGGGTGGTGGCGCAGGTGGCGGCGGGGCAGCGGGTGGCGGTGGAGGGCCTCTCGGCGCTCGGCCTGCGCGTGCGCCCGAGCCGCGCTAACTTCTTTTTGGTGGAGGTGCCCGCCCCCGGGGCGTGGGTGGCGGCGCTGGCGGAGGAGGGCGTGTATGTGCGCAACCGCAGCCACCTGCCCGGGCTCGCCGGCTGCGTGCGGGTGACGGTGGGGTCTCCGGAGCAGATGCGCGAGCTGGTGGCGCGCGCGGCGCGCGTGGGGGCGCGTCTGCGCTGAGCGGCGCGCCGCCCCCCTCGCGCGACCGCAAAATCCTCGGGAATATCTTGCGCAGAGCGCCCAAAAACGCAGAGATTGAGGGTTGCATCGCGCGCCTGTAAAAGATATAGAGCGGGCGCACTTACGCTCATTCCGCGCTCACCCCTCCTCTCCGCCCCTAGCTCCCCCTCACGAGGTGTCTCTATGATAATCCCAGCCCTCCGCGCCCTCGCCGGCCCCCTCGCCGGCCCCCTCGCCGGCCCCCTCGCCGGCCCCCTCGCCCTCTGCGCCCTGAGCCTCGCGGCGCTCCTAGCCTGTGAAGACAACGCCAAGCGCGCCGCCGTCGGCGACATCATGATGCGCGATATGGAGGTGCCCATCGGCGGCACGCCGCAGGGCGGCGCCTCCACGCCCGACATGATGGTGATGGAGGAGCCCCCCAAGGCCGCCCGCGAGCTGCGCGCGGAGGGCGCCACGGCGCGCACCATCTTCCTCAATGAGCAGCTCTCGCTCTCCGTCCGCTATATCACGGTCGAGGGGGGCATGGAGGTGGGCGTCCCCAACCAGGCGATCACGCTCTCGCTGCTCGACGCGCGCAACATGGACCGCACCGCCGCGGGGGTGGACGGCTCGCGCCTCCAGAGCTCGCGCGTGAACACCAACGCGATGGGCGTGGCCAACCTCACGCTCTTCGCCGGTGGGGTGGAGACGTCGCTTAAGATCAAGGCGGAGGCGCCCGACGCCCCGCCGGTGTTCTTTACGGTGAGCGTGGTGCGCCCCGGCACGGGCGACCTCGTGGTGCGCGTCCGCTATGACCTCCCGAGCGGCCGCTACAGCTTCCAGCAGCTCGACTCCGCCAGCGTGGCGCTCTTCTCGGGGCGCCAGTGCGCGCAGATCATCGGCGACGCCACGCGCCTCGGCGGGGCGTATTTCGCCTGGAATCCCATCCAGCCCTTTAATGACGTGATGAACAGCGTGAGCGCGGGCGACTTTGCCCACGACGCGGTGTTCACCGTGGCGGCGAGCGTGCGCAACGTGAGCGGGCAGGCGATCGCCTTCGGCTGCGTGGAGGACGTGCGCGTGGTGGGCGGGCAGACCACCGAGGTGGACGTGGACGCGGTGGACCTGCCGCTCGACTTTAAGGGCCGCTTCGTCACCACCAACCGCTTTGACCTCACCGACCTCCTCCGCTCGTCGGGCAACCCCGCCCTCAACACCGTGGTGGACGTGCTCGACATCCTCGGCGAGATCGGCAGCGACAACCCCGACCGCGGCCGCGCGCTGGTGTCGGAGCTGTGCGCGCTGGTGGTGAACAACAACCTCGTGGACGTGGACTGCGCCCTCATCAACGGCCTCGGCGTGGTCCTCAACCCTCCCATCATCGCCCTGCTCAACCAGATTCCCGAGAACGTGATGCGCGTGTTCGTGGTGATCAGCGACGTGCTCGAGATCGCCACGCAGCTCACGGTGGTGGGCGAGATGAACTTCCGCAACGACCCCGACCAGGACAACATGGTGCGCGAGGTCAACAACTCGTGGCAGCGCTTCCGCTTTGACTGGCGCACGGGCTGCCCGATGCCCGGGTCGTGCACGCGCGAGTTCACCATCGGCAACCTCGACCGCGACGCCCGCCCCATCACCGGCGTCTTTGACGCGCAGGTGGACGGCGAGACGCTCAACATCTTTGAGCACGGCATGACCTTCCGCTATGGGCTGATCGTGCTCGGGCTGGCGGAGCAGTGGCTCCTCCCGGCGATCCTCAACCGCCCCCTCGGGCAGGCGGTCACGCTCCGCGAGCTCCTCTCCAACGCCTTCGCCGGGGGGTGCGCGAGCATCGACAACGCGATCGGCCAGCCCGGCTTCTGCAACAACGTGCTCGTGGCCGCCCTGTCGGCGCTCCTCGAGGATCAGCTCACGCGCCTAGAGTTCAGCCCCGAGCAGTTCCGCATGGAGGGCTACGCGACCCTGGTGGACACCAACATCGACCTCCTGATCGATCAGCTCCAGGATGGCGTGTGGCAGGGGCACATCACCACCCCCGACATCAACTTTGAGTTCAACGGCTGCTTCAACGCCTGCCGCGACATGGAGTGCGGTGCGCCCCTGAACACGTGCACGATTCCGGAGTTTATGCCCTGATGTGGACCGCCCGCGCGCCGCTCGCCCCGGCGGTGGAGGGGCGCCTGCGGGCGCTCTTGGCGGGCGAGGGGGGGGCGGCGCCGCCGGAGGACGGGGGCGAGGGGGGGGCGGGGGCGCCGCC
>VGTA01000352.1 GCA_016874875.1 Deltaproteobacteria bacterium
GAGCAGCGCGCGCCCCTCCACGGCGGGCTCCGCCCCCAAGATGAGCCGCAGCAGCGTGGACTTGCCCACGCCGTTGGGCCCTAGGAGCCCGAGCAGCCCCCCGCGCGCCTCGAGCCACACCGGGGCGCGGGGCGCGTGGGCGCCGCGCAGCCCCTCTAGGAGCAGGTGGGGCGCGGCGGGCGCCGGGGTCACGCGCGCGCCCCTCGGCGGAGCGCCGCGAGCAGCGCCGCGCCCCCCAGCAGCCCCGTCACCGCCCCGATGGGCAGCGGCGAGGGCGTGAGTCGCCCTAGCGCGTCGCAGGCGCACAGCCCCGCCGCCCCCCACAGCGCCGAGAGCGGCAGCAGCCACGCCCCCTCCCCCCGCAGGCGCGGGCGCACGGCGTGAGGGGCGAGCAGCCCCACGAACCCGATCACGCCGCAGAACGCCACGGCGGCCCCCACCGAGAGCGCCACCGCCAGCAGCGTGACGCGCTTGACCCGCTCCACCTCCACCCCCAGCGTCCACGCCACCTCCTCCCCCGCCTCTAGGAGCCACAGGTCGCGCCGGGCGCGCAGGAGCAGCGCCGCCCCCACCGCCGCCGGCAGCGACAGCGCCCCCACCTCCGCCCACGACAGCCCGTCCACCCGCCCGAGCAGCCACCGCCACACCCCCCCGAGGCGCTCCCCGCTCAGCGAGATCACCAGCGTGAGGGCGGCGCTGAGGGCGAGGTTGAGCGCCACCCCCGACAACAGCAGCGCCTCCGCCCCGAGCCCCCGCCCCCCCCGCGCCCACCCATACACCGCCGCGCTCGCCGCCAGCGCCCCGCAGAAGCTGAGCGCCGGCGGCGCCCACGGCCCTAGGCGCTCGTCGAGGCCGGCGCTGATCGCCAGCGCCGCGCAGAGCCCCCCGCCCGCCGACACCCCGAGCAGGTAGGGGTCGGCGAGCTGGTTGCGGAGCAGCGACTGCGTGGCCGCCCCCGACAGCCCCAGCGTGGCCCCCACCACCGCGGCGGTCAAGAGCTGCGGCAGGCGCACCCACCACACGATGAGCGCCGCGCGCCCCTCCCCCCAGGGGCCCTCGAGCAGCGCCCCGAGCGCCTCCGCCGCCCCTAGCCCCCCCCGCCCCACGAGCAGACTCAGCCCCGCGCCGAGCCCCAACGCCAGCAGCCCGCGCCGCGCCAGCGCGCGCGCGCCCAGCGGTGCGCCGCCCACGCCCTAGTCGTCAGGGCGCGTGCTGGTGAGCGCCAAGAGGTCCACGCTGCGCTCGCGGATAGTGGGATTGAGCGGCAGCGAGATGCGGAAGACGGTGCCGCGCGGCTCGTGGCGGTCAAAGGTGATGCGCCCACAGTGGTTCTGCACGATGCGCCGCGAGATGTCGAGCCCTAGCCCCAGCCCCTGCTCGCCCTTGGTGGTGAAGAAGGGCTCAAAGAGGCGCGCGCGCACATCCTCGGGCACCCCCGGGCCGTTGTCGATCACCTCGATGATCGCCATCACGTCCTGCACATGCACACGGATGAGAATCTCCCGCGGCTCGCTCTGTGACCGCATCGCCTGCGCGGCGTTGCGGAGCAGGTTGATGATCACGCGCCCGATCTGCAGCGGGTCCATGATCACCTTGGGGTGCGCCGAGATCTGCATGCTGAGGCGCACCCGGCGCGGCCCCGTCTGCGGGAAGAGCTCGCGGTCGATCTTGACGAACCGCACCGCCTTCTCCACTTGCTCGGCGAGCTCGCAGCGCATCATCTCGGGCTGCCGGTCGGCGCCCTTGGAGAAGTACTTGATGTCCTCGATGAGGCTCTTGATCTGCGTGCAGCTGTACGACAGCTCCTCGGGCGAGAACATCTCGAGCTCCTCCCCCGAGGCGCTCGCGTCCCTGGTGCTCTTGAGGGCGTGGTACTCAAGCAGCGGCATCAGCAGGTTGCCGATCTCGTGGTTGATGCTCGACGCCATGCGCCCGATCACGGCGAGCTGCTGGCTGCGCACGAGGTCCTGCTGCGCGAGGCGCAGCTGCTCGTGGGTGGCCTTGAGCTCCTCGATGTACTGCTGCTGCGTGCGGAGCTGCTCGGCGTGGTTGAGCGCGGCGCCGATCATGGAGCCCACGATGGAGAGCAGGTCGAGGCCCGCCTCGTTGAAGGCGTCGATGGAGTCGGAGCGGCTCACCTCGATCAGCCCGAGCACCCGGTTGCCGATCATGATGGGCGCCACGAGCAGCGAGCGAATCTCCGAGAGCAGCAGCGAGTCCGACTCCTCAAAGCGCTTGTCCTGCTTGAGGTCGTTGACGATGAGCGCGCACCGCTCCTCGGTGACCTGCCGCGCCACGGTCTGGCTGATCTTGACGGCTAAGGGGTAGCTCTTCTGGTCCGCGGCGCGCACCGAGTAGAGCTCGAGGGAGTTCTTGGCGTTGAAGAGCGCGATCAGGCAGCGGTCCCCGTCGAGCACCCGCAGCAGCAGGTCCGACACCACCACGCTCATCTCCTTGGGGTCGGTCTGCGTCTGCAGCTCGCGGTTGATCTGAAAGAGCACCTCGAACCACTGCGGCGCGCCCTTGGGCTGATCGTCGCTCGACGAGCTCTCGGCGGAGGCGCCGCGGCGCTCATGCACCAGGAAGGAGTCGGTGATGTGCGCCACGGGCTTGAGCGCCAGCGTCTTCTTGATCACCGGCTCGGCGAAGCCGCGCACGCTGTCGTCCACCACCTCGAGGTGCGTGATGGGCGCCTCCTCGGGGCTGAGCAGCAAGAACTCCGAGCGCCCGATCTTGACCATGTCCTGCGGTCGGACGCGCGCCTCCGTCACGCGCTCGTGGTTGAGGAAGGTGCCGTTGCGGCTGTCGAGGTCCTTGATCCAGAGCGCGTCCTCGCGGCGCTCAAACACAGCGTGGGCGCGGCTGACTAGCCCGTCGTCGAGCAGCACGTCGCACTTACGCGAGCGGCCCACCATGAGCTGCTCTCTCACCTCAAACAGCCGACCTTCGTGGTCTTGGTTGAGCCCCTTGAGGATGTAGGGGGTGCTCTGGTTCATCGCGTGTCCCTCGGGGCGGCGGCGTTGCACATCAGGGGTCCCTTAACCTACACTCAACGGCGGCGTTTGCAAATCCAAGACGCCGCGGCGCTTGGAGGCGACCTGACGCCCTCTTGAGCGCGCGGGCGCCGCCAGCGAGGTAAGCATGAGCGATCTAGGGAGCCCCACCAAGAGAGAATACGCGCGCGGCGGGCTCCCGAGGAGCCTAAATGAGCGCCCCACCGTCATTTTGAGCAAATGTACTCAGTACGACGTCGAGGAGATCCGCGCCCACACCCTCCGCGCGCTCCGGACGCTGCGCCTCACGCCCTTTGGGCGGACGCTCATCAAGCCCAACGTGGTGGCGTCGGGGGAGCGCTTCCCCCACGCCTACACGCGCCCCGAGGTGGTCGAGGGGGTGGCGCGCGCCCTCAAGGAGCGCGCGGCGGAGGCGCCGGCGGAGGGGGCGGGGCTGCCGCCGGTGCGGGAGTGGGCGATCGGGGAGCGCTGTGGGATCACGATACCCACGCGGTTCGCCTACGAGGGGGCGGGCTACTACCCCATGGCGGCGCGCGTGGGGTTCACGCTCCACCACTTTGACGAGTGCACGCAGGTGGAGACGCCGCTGACCCACCCGGGGCGCCTCCGCGACGCCCTCTTTATGCCGGAGCCCATCGTGGCCGCGGATTTCTTTGTGAACTGCCCCAAGTTCAAGGCGCACCCGTGGACCACGGTGACCTTTAGCCTCAAGAACTACATCGGCACCCAGGACGACCGCCACCGCCTGATCGACCACGACCACAAGCTCAACGAGAAGATTCTCGACCTGCAGCACGTGATTCAGCCTCAGCTGATCGTCATCGACGCCATCACCGCCGGCGAGGGGCGGATGCTCACGCCGATTCCCTTTGACCTCGGGCTGCTGCTCTTTGGCGACAACCAGGTGGCGTTTGACGCGGTGTGCTGCGCGATCATCGGCGTGGACCCCCTCAGCGTGCCCCACATCCGCCTCGCGCACGAGGCGGGCTTTGGGCCGGTGGACCTCGCCGAGATCAACGTGGTGGGCGACCTCGAGGCGGCGCGGCGGGCGGCGGCGGGGTTTCGGGTGGGGCTGGTGCGCGTGGAGGAGTACTTTGCGGGCACCTCCATCCGCGCCTACGGCGGCCTGCCGCCGCGCGACCCGGCGGGGGGGGGCGAGGACTACTGCTGGGGGGGCTGCCCGGGCGCCCTCGAGGAGGCCATCGAGATTCTGCGCCTCTACGACGCCCACGCCGACCGCAAGCTGCCGCCCACGCACATCGTCTTTGGGCGCTATGAGGGGCCGCTCGACGTGCGCGAGGGGGAGCGGGTGGTGTTTGTGGGGGACTGCGCGGAGTTCAAGGGCGAGGTGGGGGGGGAGCTGGTGCAGGTGGAGTCGACCTACCGCGACCGCGCCACGCTCAACCCGCGCGAGGCGCGCACCGAGGACATCTTCCACAAGATGTTCAAGATGTATCGCCTCACGAGCGGCGCCCCGCGCGTGCTCACGCTGCGCGGCTGCCCGGTGAGCGTGGCGGAGCAGGTGCTCTTGCTCGTGCGCCTCGGGGGACTCAAGAATCCCTACCTCGACCCCGCGCAGGCGCTCTCGTTCGTGTCGTGCTATCTCTCTTGGCGCGGCCGTCAGCTGCTGCGCAGGGTCCTTGGACAGCCCGCCCAGCGGCTGATAAAGTCAGGGGACGAAGGGGAGGGCGAGGGGGCGGCGCGCGGCTAAGCCCCCGCCGCCGCTCAGGAGTTG
>VGTA01000353.1 GCA_016874875.1 Deltaproteobacteria bacterium
TGTGGGAGGAGGATAAGCGCGCGCGTCGAGGGGGGTGAGCGGCGCCTTTCGCCTTGTCAGCCGCGCTCCGACGTGCCGTGGGACCTCGAGCCCGCCGCCGCCGACTCCAAGGCCGACGGGCTGGTGTCGAAGTTTGACCCCGAGTGGCTCATGAGCGACTCCTTCTTGTCGCGCGGGCAGGGGCGCGCGCCTCAAGGGGCGCCTCGAGGTGCCTTTGTCTTGTCTCTCGGTCGCGGAGCGCGCTATTGTGCCTGGCGTGTCAGTCGTCTGTTCGTAAACCCCATAGGTCCCAAAGGAGCCCCCGCGATGCTGAGCCAATACCTGCGCCTCTTGATGGCGCTGTCCCTGATGTGTTTTGTGTCCCCCTCCGTCGCCCGCGCTGACAACCAAGAGGGCGAGGCCGCCGCGGAGTCTGAGGAGGAAGGCGACGAGGAGGGCGACGAGGAGGGCGATGAGGAGGGCGATGAGGAGGTCGCCGATGAGGAGATCAGCGAGGATGAGCTGAACGCCCTGCTCGCCGACGAGAAGGTGATCGAGACGCCCACCTCGGCGGACCTCGAGAAGGCGCAGGCGGAGGTCAAGCAAGAGGGGGCGGAGGTGCACGTGGAGACAGAGGAGGCCGCGGTCACCGCCGGCCCCGAGGGGGCCGCCGTCAAGACACCTGAGGGCGCCGTGACCGCCACCGGCGCCGGCGTGGCCGTGGGCGCCGTCGCAGCGGGCACCGTCGCCGCGGGCGCCGTCGCCGCGGGCGCCGCCGCCACCCCCGCCACGGGCGCCCCCGCCGCGGACGCCCCCGCCGCGGACGCGCCCGCGCGCGAGAAGTTTGGCATCCTCGTCATCCGTAGCGGCGTGGCGGGGTCCGTGAAGGTGGACGGCAAGGCCGCGGGCGCCGTTAAGGCGAACGTGGCGCGTCAGCTGGTGATGAGCCCCGGCTATCACATCGTGTCGGTCCGCGAGGGTAAGAAGACCCACGCGCTCAAGGTGAATATCGCTGCCGGTAAGAAGGTGACGCGCGTGATCTCCACTCAGCATGGCTTTAAGGGCATGAAGCGCATGAAGGGGAAGGGGAAGGGCGGTAAGATGATGAAGGGCGGTAAGGGCGGTAAGATGATGAAGGGGAAGGGCGGCAAGATGGGGAAGGGCGGTAAGGGGATCAAGGGCGTGAAGGGCGTGAAGGGCATGAAGGGCGTGAAGGGCGTGAAGGGCAAGGGCGTCAAGGACGACGAGTGAGCGGCGCGCGAGGGGGCGCGGGAGGGCCTCCTCGCGGCGCGCCTCTTAGCGCGGGGCGGAGGGAGGAAACGATTGTTTTTACGTGGGGATAATAGGAGCCTGGCACCTATAATCGGAGCCTAGCACCTATGATCCCAGCTAAGCGCTGATCAACCGCCACCCCAGCGCCGATCTGCCCCCTCGTTGACCCCACCTCACCCGCCGGGCGCGGCGCTCATAGGGGGGGCGCGGAGGAGACGTCTCCAGAAATCATCTGTCTTTACAGGTAGATCACATGAGGCTGGCACCTATAAGGGCACCCATAAGAAGCCCCGCTAGACGCGCCGCGCGCTCACGTGGACGTGAGGCGACCGTTGGCCTTCTTCTTGAGGAGGCTGCCGGTGCGGAGGCGCACCTTGCGGAGCTTGGCCTTGCGGGCGGCCTTACGGCGGTTGGTCTTGTTCTTCTTCATAGGGATTCTCCAAGAGCGTGGGGAGCGCGTGAGGGCGGGGAGGAGCGACGCGCGAGCGGGCTTAGGTGCGCTCACGCGACGCGAGGGTCTGTGCTTTTAAACAGACTCCGCGCGCTTGTCAATCGCTTAACGCTTGCCCTGAGGAGCCCCTCAAGGACTACACTCCCAGCGCTCCTCCCCCGCCCCCCTCGCCCCCCCCACGAGGACTCGCATGACCTCCCCCCCCGACGACACACCCCCGCGGCGCCTTGGGCTCGGCGCCGCGTTCGCCTTGGTGGCGGGCTCGATGCTGGGCATCGGCATCTTCCTCGCCCCCGTCACCATGGCCACCCACCTCAGCGACCCCGCCGTCTTTATCGGCGTCTGGGTCTTTACCGGCCTCATCGCCCTCGCCGGCGCCACCTCCTACGCGGAGCTCGGGGTCATGATGCCCCACAGCGGCGGCGACTACGTCTTCCAGCGCGCCGCCCTCGGCCCCTCCTTCGCCTTCGCCTACGGCTGGGGCCTCCTCAGCGCCGGCTTCGCCGGCTCCATCGCGGCCATGTCGGTGCCCCTCTGCACCTTCCAGCTCGGCGCGCTCACGGGGTGGCCCATGGGGGACGTGGCCCTCACCCTGCCGCTCGTCGGTGACGTGGCGTGGGCGCAGGTGGCCGCCATGGCGCTCATCGCCCTCATCACCGCCGTCAACATCTACGGCGTCGCCCTCTCTGGCGCCCTGCAGAGCCTCACCACCTACATCCCCCTCATGGCCCTCGTGGCGCTCAGCCTCTACGTGTGGAGCCTGCCCCCGGCGCCCCCACCCGCCCCCCTCCCGCCCGCCCCCGCCCTCACCCTCTCCGGCCTCGCCACCTCGTTCCTAGAGGCCTATTTCGCCTACTCGGGCTGGAACTCGGTCATCTACGCCGCCGGCGAGGTGGAGCGCCCCGCGCGCGTCCTGCCGCGCGCCCTCGTGGGGGGCACCCTCGCCGTCATGTGCCTCTACCTGCTCCTCTGCGGCGCGGCGCTCCACAGCCTCAGCCTCGATGGGCTGCGCGCCCTCGCCGCCGCCCGCCAGGACATCGGCAGCGCCATGGCGGCGCAGGTGGGCGCGCCGTGGGCGCTCGGGGCGGTGGTGGCGCTCATCGGCGCCGCCCTCGTCGCCTCGATCAACGCCACCGTGCTCGGCGGCGGGCGCGTGGCGCTCGCGCTCGCGCACGATGGCGCCTTCTGGGCCCCCGCGCAGCGCCTCCACCCGCGCCTCGGCACCCCCGCCAACGCCCTCTGGGCGCAGGCGCTCATGGCGGAGCTCACGGTGCTGCTCGTGCCGTGGGACGTCATCTTTAGCGTCGTCAGCCTCGTCATGGTCACCGGCGGCGCCCTCTCGGTGCTCGCCCTCTTCGTCCTCCGCCGCCGCGCCCCCGGCGCCCCCCGCCCCTACCGCGCCCTCGGCTACCCCGCCCTCCCCGCGCTCTTTGTGCTCGCCGGCGCCCTCGTGATCGCCGTCAAGCTCTCCGACGCCGCGCGCGGCGTGGAGGGGGCCTGGTACCCGGTGTGGGGGCTCGGCGTGGTGGCGCTCGCCTACGTCAGCCACGCCCTGCGCCGAGGGCGGCGAGCGCCCAGCTGAGCTCCTCGCGCGCCTCCTCCTCCTCGGCGCGGCGCGCCGCCGCCTCCGCGCCGCGCGCCGCCGCCACCGCCCCGAGGAGCGCCGCGCGCGACGCCGCGCGCTCGTCCTCCCCCGCCCCCTCCGCCAGCAGCGCCACCGCCCACGCCGCCGCCCCGCGCACCACCGGACTCTCGTGCGCGAGGCAGGCGCGCGCCGCTGGGAGGGCGCGGGCGTCGCGCTGGTTGGCGAGCGCCACCAGCGCGTTGCGCTTGAGCCCCTCGGGGCGCGCGCGGCGGAGGGGGCTGCCGAGCAGGAGCGCGTCGAGGGCCTCGTCGCTCATCGCTAGCCACGCCACGAGGTCGGGCCACGCGCGCGCCGGGTCGGGCGCCCACAGCGCGCGCGCGCCCTCGCCCTCGTGGGGGGCGCGGCGGTTCCAGGGGCACACGTCCTGGCATAGGTCACAGCCAAACGCCCACTCCCCGATGAGCGGGCGCACCTCCCGCGGAATCGGGCCGCGCCGCTCGATGGTCCAGTAGCTGATGCAGCGGCGCGCGTCGAGGCCCTCGGGGCCGAGGGCGCCCGTGGGGCAGACGTCCCAGCACGCCTCGCATGTGCCGCAGCGGGGCGGGTGCGCCGCCGGGGCTGTCGGGAGGGCGGCGGTGGTGAGCAGCACGGCGAGGGAGCCGTAGGTGCCCCGGCGGGGGTGAATCAGCATGGTGGACTTGCCGATCCAGCCCACGGCGGCGCGCTCGGTGAAGGCGCGCTCGAGCACGGGGCTGGTGTCGACGCTCCCGTGACTCTCCGCCCCCGCCCGCGCGGCGAGCCAGCGGCTGAGCTGCCGCGTGACGCGCCGGAGGATGTTGTGGTAGTCCCGCCCCCAGGCGTACGCCGCCACGCGCCCGGTGGGGTGGGCGGGGCGCGGGGGGGCGGGGAAGCGGTGCCCGAGCCAGAGCGTGAGCGCGCTGCGCGCCCCCGGCAGGAGGCGCCGCGGGTCGAGGCGCTCGTCGACCTGCGCCTCGAGCCACGCCATGTCGGCGTGGCGCCCCTCCGCGAGCCAGGCGGCGAGGCGGGCGCGGTGGGGGGCGAGCCAGTCGGCGGCGGGGTCCCCCGCGGCGCCGGCGGGGTCGAGCGGCGCTACGCCGATCACCTCCACGCCGAGCCCCTCGCAGGCGGCGGCGAGCTCCTCCCAGGAGATGGGCGCGGGGGGGGCAAGCTCAAGTTGATCGACGAGCGCGCGCGCCATAGGTTAACCTCACGTCTAGCGTCTCAGCACCGCGCCCCCCCCACCGCCCACAGGAGGCCCCATGCGCCGCACCCTCGCGCGCTCATCTCTTATGCGCCCCCCCGCGCCCGCCGTCAACCGCCGCCCGCTCGCCGCCCTCGCCGCCCTCGCCGCCCTCGCCCCGACGTGGGGCTGCCGCGCCTACGAGGACTATGAGGAGCCCGCGCCCGCCGGCGTCGCCCTCGCCCCCGACATGCGAGCCC